>DUQY01000016.1 GCA_012837565.1 Bacteroidales bacterium
GCAATCGGCTACTATTCTTATACTCACCGTTAGGGACAAGCAAAATAAAGCATCGTGGTACAATCAGAAACAATAAACAACTAAGAATAAATGGACAAAAGAGAATATGAAGAACAATGGCCTGGATTGCCAATAAATTATTTAATTGTCGCCTCTGATGATTACATTGTTTTCTTAGACCATGAAAATGATATTGATTGGAAAACATCTGATGAATTTGATGCTAGAGAATTAACATCTGAAGACAAGAATAAATACTTCGCTGTAAAAAATGAGATTGATAGTGCAGAAACTATTGCAATAAATCATATTGACGATAAAGTAGTTATTGCCTTTAAAAGACAGCTTGGCGAAGCATTAGTCCGTGTATTTGAAGGAGAATATGAAAATGCTTCAAATATGGTGAAACTTGCACAGGATTATATTTTAAAAAGAAATATTGAGCAATCAAGATATATGTTTCTAATGAGTTGTGGTTCGACAACTCTAATTGCAATATTAGTTTCTGTATTGTTTTGGTTGTTTCGAGGTTCAATTATATCTATTATTGGGAATACCGTTTTTTATGTTGCTTTAGCATCATTATGTGGTTCAATTGGAGCTTTACTTTCTGTCATTCTAAGAACAGGAAAAACTACTTTAGATTATAATGCGAGTAAAAAACTTCACATTATTGAAGGCGTAAGTCGGATTATTGCAGGAATTATTTCTGGATTGATTGTCGCAGTTTCTATCAAAACGGGAATAATACTTCCAATATTCACAAAAATTGAATCCACAAATATTGCAATGTTATTAGGTGGTTTGGTCGCAGGAGCTAGTGAAAGATTTGCACCATCTATAATTAGCAAACTAGATGGTGTAAATAATTCAAAATCAAATAAAAAACAATGATATGAAACGAAGAGTTATAATAATAACCAACGCAGGAAAAGTTGGTTCGGAAAATTATTGCGAAGGTGTATACCGTGATAAAGAAAATTATATTTCTTTTTTTAAGTCAGGATATGGAGGTTATTATTCAGATTCTGAGATTAGACCTTTTGATAAACCAAGTAAAGCAAAAGTTCGAGAAGAATTATTACAATTAACAAGGGATGAAATTGAATTTTCAATAATTGTCTTTTGTGGTCATGGATGGTATTCAACAATTAGTGAATCAAATATTTTCGAATTGAATGACAACAAAGAACAAATAGATTCATTAGAGTTAAGAGCTAATGCAAAGAAAAGAATAATAATTGAGGACAATTGTAGAGAGCCATATTCCGAATATATAACTGATAGCTTGATTAAGAGTTTTAGTGCAGAAGCACTATTTGAAGATTATCGTCAGCGAATAAATCCAGAAGAATGTAAAAGATACTATAATAAAGAAATATCTGAATGTCCAGAACAGTTAATTATTGGACAAGCATGTAAGATTGGTGAAACAGCTGGTGATAGTAGTTCTACTGGTGGTTACTATTCAAGCAGTTTATTGAAAAAAACAAAAGAAACTGCAGAAAATGATTTGCAATCAGTTGATTTGACAAAATCGTATAAGACATATAATTTTCCATCAAATCATAATTTGGCAGTCCCTATTGTACAAAAGCGTAGCGGTAATAAGCAAAATCCTCAAATTGAGAAACCTAGATATTCTGATTCAAGTAATTATTTGCCATTTGCTATTATTGCATGAATATAATTTATGAAATGAAACAATGCCAGCGCCTAATCGAGTAGCCCGACCTGAGCCAAATGGCTCAGGTTTAGGCTCTCCCACCACCGTACGTACGGGTCTCGTATACGGCGGTTCGCTAATCATCTCTACAGTCGCTCTTTACACCGATTGTAGCTA
>DUQY01000211.1 GCA_012837565.1 Bacteroidales bacterium
GGAAATTCAGATATATCCACGTGGAGAAACGGAAGTACCATTAAAGGCTATTTCCTTTAACTTCCCTGTGTATAAAGATGGGGAGAAGGTACAGGAACTTTTGTGGGACAAAGATAGGCACGTTGAGTGTGTAGTGTTGATGTCAAGGGTTTAATCCTTGATGTTACTGGGTTTGAAGAATTACATTCATCTTGTCTACTCAATCAAAAGCGTAAAAATGTGTTTGAGAGAACATACCGAGCTACGTTAAAATGCACGTAGGGTTGAGTGGAGAGATCAGATAGCACTCGTTGGGTTGTGGAGATAGGATAGATGTAGAATAACACCACTGATGGTAGACCGCCAGTTAAGAGATACACTCTCTTAACTGGCGGTTTTTATATCTAATGCTTGACAAATAATGATTTCATATAATTTTACATAAATGCTTATTGACATTTAGGTCTATGTGGTATAGACTTAAGCCGAGGTTGATAAGTTGCAGACCAAGGAGGTTTATCATGAAAGAATATAAACTAACAGAAACTGAAGAAAAATTTTCGGAGTTAATCTGGGGGAACGAGCCGATTGGGTCTGGAGATCTTGTGAAGTTATGCGAAATAGAAATGAATTGGAAAAAGTCTACAACATATACGGTACTAAAAAAGTTATGTGAAAATGGGATTTTTCAAAATGAAAATGCTATAGTTTCATCTTTAATTACAAAAGAAGAATATTACGCTAAGCAAAGTATACGTTTTGTAGAGGATACTTTTGGAGGATCACTTCCGAAATTCTTAACAGCTTTTATCGGAGCAAAAAGTCTAAATAATCGGCAAGCTGAGGAATTGAAAAAATTAATTGATGAACACAAGGAGGTGTAGTAATGAGTGAGCTATTTCTTTCTATTTTAAATATGAGCCTTACGGCTAGCTACGTAATAATCTTTATAATGCTTACCAGGCTGACGCTTAAAAGAGCTCCAAAATTCATCTCCTATGCCTTATGGGGTGTGGCTGCTTTTCGTTTGATAATTCCATTCTCATTTGAAAGTATGTTTAGTCTTATGCCAAGGAATACAAATGGTGCTTCAATTCCTCGTGATATTATCTATCAGCAAAGTCCACAGGTTAATAGTGGGATAGAAATGGTAGATTCTTTTGTAAATCAATTACTACCAATACCAGCAGCTGGTGCAAGTGTAAATCCTTTACAGATTTATATAGAGATAGGTGCATATATCTGGATTCTAGGAATAGTAGCATTACTTGTTTATAGTTTTGTATCTATTTATATCTTAAAAAAACAGCTTAAAAATTCGGATTTAATAGAGGAAAATATCTATGAAGCTAAGAATTTGAAAACACCATTTGTGCTTGGGGTAATAAAACTAAAGATATATTTACCGGCAGGGATTAATGCTGAAGAAAGAAACTATATTTTACTGCATGAGCAGACCCATATTCAACGAAAAGACCATGTTATAAAAATATTAGCATTCTTTATATTGTCTATACATTGGTTTAATCCCCTTGTATGGATTGCATTTATATTAATGAGTAGGGATATGGAGCTTTCCTGTGATGAACGGGTACTGAAAGAAATGAATGAAGATATTAAAAAACCTTATGCTAATTCGTTATTGTCACTAGCTACTGAAAGACATATCTTAAATAGTAGTCCCCTTGCTTTTAGCGAAGGGAATGTAAAAGGGAGGATTAAAAACGTATTATACTATAAGAAACCTACATTTTGGATAGTTGCGATTGCAATAATTTTACTGGTGCCTGTTACTATAGGACTTGTATCAAATCCTATAAATGCTGCAGAACTTCTTGATGTTAGTGACAGTTATGCGGTATCTGAAAAATGGGCAGAGGCACTCAAAAATCGAGATGGGAAAGTAAGATATGAGCTAATGGCACCTGAATCTAAA
>DUQY01000017.1 GCA_012837565.1 Bacteroidales bacterium
AATAAATAATGAGTCTATAGATTTCGTCCTCTTTTTATAAACAGATAGCAGAACAGCTATAATTGCCATTATCAGTAATATGAGTTTGGTATTAGAATAGTTATCGTTGGGGTCAATAAGTATTGAGAAAAACATAGGAAAGACAAACGACATCTTTGAAGCTATGGTTGTTAGAGCCATTCCTGCTTTACGTGTTGAATAACCAATAAGGAAGAATGTAAAAATATAAAGACTTGCAATAAGAATTGCAGGAAGTATCCATGTTGTGGGAATTTGCATTATTTCTTGAGGACTTAGTCCTGAGATAAAATATCCCAAAGCAGAGGCCACAAAATAGTTGATAATAATTGGTTGTATTACCTTAATATTGTATTTTCCACTTATCTTGAAAACGACAAGTATAAGGAGGCTAGAAAGGATACTTAGTAAGAGGTATAGCATAGTTGTTGGCCTTTTGTCTTAAACTGAAATTGATGTGTATAGAAGATAATCATTGTCTTTCGTTTAATCAGCTTAATCAAAGTTCAAGAAAATGCAAGTTCTTTGCACCGCAAAGCTCCGTCACCTACATGTTGTTTTGGGTTAGTGGCGGAATTATTAGATAGCAAAAATAAGAAATTTATTTGAATTAAATGTATATTAATTTTAATTTGATGAAACGCCGTTTTAATTTTTTATTTCTTTGATTCAGTAAATTCTTTCTTTGATTCATTTTACTGAAACAGCGATTCATTTTATGTACTTACTTCATAAAGTATTTAATAGAGACTTTATTTACTAGTCTTACTATTAATAGCATTACAATTATAGTGAATATAAAGCGAAAGAGGAATACTCCTGTCCAAGATGCTCCTAATCCTATCATTAGGAGGGAATCTTCTATTATGGAATGGAAGAGACTAAGGAGTGCTAAGGAGAGGAATATATCTTTTTTGGATATATCGTTTTCTTTGGATTCGGCTATAATTAGTCCTCCTCCATATGCTAGTCCTAGGGTCATCCCTATTATGGTTAGTGGCATTACTTTTGGACTTATACCTAAGAATTTTATTACAGGGGAAAGCAAGCGATTTATTAGCTCTATTACCCTTATCCTCTCTAAGAAATCAAGGGTTAGGATTAATAATAAGACTATTGCTCCTATTGTAATATATTTTTGTATCTCTGCCAATGCCCAATTTCCTAAAGATAAGTCTTCTGTTGTTATTATTGGTAGTATAACGGGGTCTCCTTGGTATACACCAAATAATGAGTATGAAAAACTAAGAATTATTGCAAATATATACCCTCCAAAGAATCGTATTAGGAATATTGGCAGGAACTTAGCTCCTGCTTTCTGACATATTGGTATCTCTATTAGAAAGGTATGTGCAAAGAGGATAAGAGTTGAGAGGGTGGTTATTTGGGCTATATTTAGGGGATTATCGGCAATTATACTGCTTAGAACTAAGATACCGCCATAGATATTAGATATCATTGCAGTAACCCATACTATACTCATTTCGCCAGGCAGACCCAGAGGATACATAAGTGGTTCGAATAAGCGTCCTATTAAAGGCATTGCATTGGTTTCTTGCAATATTTTTATTAGAATGCTTACTGGAATCATTATTTTAAAGAATACTGAACTTGCTGCCCACCATTTCTTTAAAATCTTCTTTATGTATTGCTTCATTTCTTACTCTGCAAAACGTATATTTGTCATTGATTTTTCGCAATAATGGCATTGGATTTTTAAGGGATCTTTTCCTATTACTGTGAACTTGGTTTTAATTGCTTCTTTATTTGTTATGCAGTTTGGATTAATACATTTAAGTATTTCATCTATCTTATCTGGTATTTGAACTGATTTCTTTTCCACAACTTCATAGTTTTTAATAACTATTAGGGTTGCATCTGGAGCAACAAGAGCTATTTTATTAAGGTCGTGTTGCTGGAAATACTTACCTCTTACTTTTATTATACCTTTTTTACCGTATTTCTTACTGTCAAGATTAATACCTATAAGAACCTCATCTTCATAGTTATTTAATCCTAAAATATTTAATACCATTAATACAGTATTTACTGGTATATGATCTATTACTGTTCCGTTTTCAATTGCTGATACTATTAATTCTCTTTTATTTATTGTTGTCATTTTATTTATTTTTAAGGTCAAAAAGTCGAAGCTCGAAAGTCAAAGGTCGTAGGGTAAATGTTATCTTAGTCCTAATATAGCAGACATTAATGCTTGTCTTACGTATACGCCATTTCTTGCTTGCTGAAAATAATATGCATAAGGAGTTTTATCTACGTCTACTGCAATTTCATTTAATCTTGGTAGTGGGTGTAATACTCTCATATTTTCTTGGCATCCCTCTAAGGTTGATGCATCTATTATGCAAGAATCTTTCACTTTTTCGTAGTCTAATGGGTCGGAGAATCTTTCTCTTTGTACTCTTGTCATATAAATAATATCTGATACCGAAACTGCATCACTGATATTGGTGTATTGGTAGTATTTTAGTTTTGCTCTCTTTATATGCATTTTCACAGCTGATGGTAGCTTTAGAGCTGTTGGCGATACTAAGTGGAAAGTTGCATTGAAGTGACACATTGCTTCAACTAACGAGTGAACTGTTCTTCCATATTTAAGGTCTCCAACAAGGGTTATTTGTAAGTTTTCAAGTGTTCCTTGAGTTTTGAGAATTGAATATAGATCTAACATACATTGTGTAGGATGTTGGTTGGAACCATCGCCTGCATTAATTAGAGGAACTGTTGATACTTCTGCTGCATATCGGGCTGCTCCTTCAATTGAATGTCGCATTACTATTATATCGGAATAAGATGAAAGCATTTTTATGGTATCGTGTAATGACTCTCCTTTTGCTTGGGATGTTGCAGCTGGATTTGCAAATCCTATAACCTTAGCTCCAAGCATTGAGGCTGCAGATTCAAAACTTAGTCGAGTTCTTGTGGAGGGTTCAAAAAAGATTGATGCCACAACCTTGTCTTTAAGGATTTCTTGTCTTGGATTTTCTTCAAATTCAGCTGCAAGTTTAAGAATTTCTAAATAATCTTGCTTATTGTAATCAGAAATTGAAATTAGATTTTTGTTCTTTAAATTTGCCATATAGTCCTTATTATTATTGTTTTCCTTTATTTAACTCTTATTCTTTTGTTGATAATTCAAAAAAAAAGCGACTGTTAATAGTCGCTTTTTCTAAAAATAAAAACTTTTAATATCGTTAAAGATATTATCTAAAGTGTTTGCTATGTCTTTTGTTTCGAACATTTACTTTAAGTTTATTTCTGCAAAAGTAATGTTTTATTTTTTAATAGATAGTGTTTTTTGTTTTTTTATTTTAGGTGTTGTTTTGCTAGTTTATGGTTAGGTTGGATTTCTAATACTTTATGAAAATCCTGTTGAGCTTTTTTAGGGTCATTTAGTTTTTCGTAAGTTATTCCTCTATTGAAATAAGCTTCAAGGAAGTTTGAATCAGCTTCAATTGCTTTAGTAAATAGTGTTAGGGCGTCTTGGTATGACTGCTTTTCAACCAAATTGATATATCCTACATTATGAAGTACATCTGCATGATTTGGATCAATAGTTAAAATGTTTTGATAAGTATCTAAGGCTTTTTGTATCATTCCGTGTTCTTGGTAAAAAAGTCCTAAGGCATACATAGCATTTAAGTTCTTTGGATTAATATTTATTGTACTATTTAGGTAGTCTATTGCTAAGCGATCTCCTTTAAGTGCATAAAGCATTCCCAACTCTTCAAATGGTTCTTCATAATCTGGTTTCAGTTCTATTGCTTTCTTATAGGATTGAACGGCATGAACAGTATCTCCTTTTTCTTTTAATGCCCACCCTCTTAAATAATAAGCTGTAGGGTTTATCTTATCTATTTTAAGAGACTCATTAACATTAAACATGGTTTTATCATAATCTTTAAGAAGTAGTGCTAACTCTGCTGTTTTAAGATAGGCCTCAGTAGATTTCTTATCATATTTAAGTGCTTCTTGTAGGGCAGCAAAGGATAGAGTTGTTTCTCCAGATGCAAAAAGAATATCAGCTTTTCGAACATAGTATTTAACGTTCTTTTTATCAAAATCTATAGCTGATTGAATATCCATAAGACTTTCTTTTATTTTTCCTTTTTCTAATAAAACCTTTGAACGAGCATAATATAGGTCGGCATTCTTTGGCTCTTTCCTTATTTTAACATCCAAAAGAGCTAGCTCATCTTTTATATCACTTGTATCATCTTTCTTTGGACTATTGCAAGACACGCCCAAAACAATTATAGAAAGGATTAGTAGTTTTATATATTTCATATCAAATTTCTTTTTAATTATTCAAGGTGCAAAGGTAATAAAATAATATAAACTACGATTTATTGAAAGATTTATTGGAAAAAGTTTGGTATTTTAAAAAATATGTTTATCTTTGCCTCGTAATACAAAACATATTAATAAATAATAATTGCTTATAGACTAGGAAGAATACTTTTTTTTAAACACATATTCATTTTTAAAATAAAAAAGGAGGACTCCTATGTTATACGATAAAAAAAGCGATAATGAGTTGGTAGCAGCTTATATGAATGATGATAAGCAAGCATTCGAGGTTTTATTATCTCGCCACAAAAACAAAGTTTACAATTATATTCTTTCATTAGTTAAAGACAAAGCTCTTGCTGATGATATATTTCGAGACACACATATTAAGATTGTTAATACTCTAAGGAACGGTACTTATAGGGATGAGGGTAAATATATACAATGGGTTATGAGGATTGCTCATAATTTGGTTATTGACCATTTCCGTAGAAGCCAAAGGTTCCCAACGGTTAGAACTGATGAGAATTTTGATATCTTTGATGTTCTTGGAAATAGCGAAGAATCAATTGAACAAAAAATTATTAGAGAACAAATTAATTCTGATGTCAAAAAGCTTATTAGACAATTGCCAGAGGAACAAAGAAAAGTTTTAATAATGCGTCACTATTCTAATATGAGCTTTAAAGATATTGCAGACAAAACAGATGTAAGCATCAATACTGCATTGGGAAGAATGCGTTATGCATTAATTAATTTACGAAGAATGGCAGAAGAAAAAACAACTCTTCTTCACATGTAAACTCAAACTTTAAACATAGTCTATACAATAAAATATTTGTTAGGTCGTTTTTTAATCAAATTGACCTAACAAATATTTTTTTTATGGATAAAGATTACAACTTTTCTGATTTATTGAACCATTGGGAAGAAGATTTTCTATTCAATGAAGATTCTAATATGGTTTGTCCTAACAATAGGATTATTATTAGCATTTTATCCTATGCTAATCTTTATATAGTTTACTCTCCTAGCCTAAATACTAACCTTGAATTGTGCTTGAATTAATTGCAGGACCTTGTTCGGCAGAAAGCAAAGAGCAGGTTTTAAGTATTGCTAAGGCGATAGACTTAATTGAAGGGGTTAATTGGTTTAGGGCTGGCATTTGGAAACCAAGAACCAGCCCTAATCAATTTGAGGGAGTTGGAGCTAAGGGATTAAGTTGGCTTAATGAAGTTAAGAAAACTACTTCTCTAAAAACAATGACTGAAGTTGCTACTCCTTTACATATTGAGAAATGCTTAGAAAGTAGTATTGATGGAATTTGGATTGGAGCAAGAACTACAACCAATCCTTTTTATATTCAAGAATTATCTGAAAGTCTAAGAGGTATTGATATCCCTGTTTTTATTAAGAATCCTCTAAATCCAGATATTAAACTTTGGATTGGTGCAATTGAAAGAATTAAAGCATCGGGAACAAAGAATATTTATGCAATTCACAGAGGTTTTTCCTTTGCTGATAATGGTATTTATAGGCAGACTCCATATTGGAAAATGCCTATTGAATTAAAGAGATTAATGCCAGATATTCCAATTATATGCGACCCAAGTCATATAGCAGGACAAGTTTCTTTGATTAAAGATATATCTCAATCTGCAATAAACATTGGTTTAAATGGATTAATGATAGAAGTTCATAATAAGCCAGAGGATGCTCTAA
>DUQY01000018.1 GCA_012837565.1 Bacteroidales bacterium
TTAATATAGATAATATAATAGATTTATCATTTTGAAAAATCATTTTATTATCTCTTATAAATAAAAATATACCTTGTGGGTAATTAACCATACTTAATTACATATTAATGATGCAAAAATATTTTATTTATTCGTAAAAACCAAATTTTATTTGTTCTTTTTTTTATTTTATCACTTCATACTTAATAAAACGATTACTAATCATAAAGTTTGAATTTGTTTCACAAAAAAATATCTTTAATGACCTTGTTGCAGCATCTGTTTTTTTCTTAAAAAAAAAGAGACGCGATTAATCGCGTCTCTACAATATCATATTAAAGAAATAGATTAGTCACCTAATGTAGCAACCATAATTGCTTTAATTGTATGAAGGCGGTTTTCTGCTTCGTCAAATACTATTGACATTGGGCTTTCAAACACTTCTTCTGTTACTTCAATGCCATCTAAACCGAACTTTTCGTGGATTTCTCTTCCTACTTGAGTTTCTAAATTATGGAAAGCTGGTAAACAATGTAAGAACTTAACGTTAGGATTACCTGTTTTCTTAACAACATCCATATTTACTTGGTAAGGACGAAGTAGGTTGATTCTTTCTGCCCAAACCTCAGCTGGTTCTCCCATTGATACCCAAACGTCAGTATAAAGGAAATCGCATCCCTTAACTGCCTCTTCAACATCTTCTGTTATCATTATCTTAGCACCTGTTTCTTTTGCAATCTCACGACATTTTGCAACAAGGCTTGCTTCTTGCTGGCATGCCTTTGGAGCAGCAGCACGGAAATCCATTCCCATTTTTGCAGCACCTACCATAAGTGAGTTGCCCATATTATTCTTTGCATCGCCTAAATAACAGAAAGTAACTTGATTTAAAGGCTTATCAATATGCTCTGTCATTGTTAGGAAGTCAGCAAGGATTTGAGTTGGGTGAAACTCTGTTGTTAGACCATTCCAAACAGGAACGCCAGCATATTCTGCCAATGTTTCAACTGTTGCTTGGTCATAACCACGGTATTCAATACCATCATATAATCTACCAAGAACTCTTGCAGTATCTTTCATAGATTCCTTCTTACCAATTTGGCTTCCTGAAGGTCCTAAATAAGTTACGTGAGCTCCTTGATCTAGTGCTCCAACTTCAAAAGAGCAACGAGTACGAGTTGAATCCTTTTCAAATATAAGAGCTATATTCTTTCCTTTTAGGGTTTGAACTTCTGTTCCTGTGTATTTTGCACGTTTAAGGTCACGAGCAAGATCCAACATATATTGAATTTCTTTTGGGGTGAAGTCTAATAGTTTTAGAAAACTTCTGTTTCTTAGATTGAATGCCATATGCTAATTGTTTTTATTGGTTAAAAAATATATTTAAACCACAAAGTTAATAATTTATTCATAGGCACAAAGAATATTAACAATAAACTTACAATAAATAATAGTATTTTATATCTAATGAATTATTTCTTAGTTTTTAGGAAGAAGGGATTGAGAAGCAATACCAATACATAAATAGAATAAGAAAAAGGAGGTTCATGAATGAAGTTTTACTTCTTAGCTTTCATATAAAAGAGATTTGAGAATAGAGCAAGTGCAACCATTATATAACTCCAAACTATTGATACAATATAAAGAGTAATATTATTCAAATTCATGATAAAGGTTTCGGATAAAGGTATTTCATCATAGTAACTATCGAACAAAGAATAGATAAGCAAAGATAATGCAAAGAATATAACTGCTAGTAATAATGAATAAGCATTGAAGGATAATACCTTTTTAATAGGGCTTGAAGCCTTGTATTTTTGACGGACATTTTTCATAAACAATAAGAATTTTGGGTTGCAAAGATAGTTATAATTACAAAACTAACTTATAAAGAATAAACTTTTCACTAAAAAACTTGCAAGTATATTAGAAAAATTGACTTACTTTGCAATTCAATTTATCTAAATGATATAATAATAAGAACTTAAAACAAACTAATTAGGGATTATATCAATTGCAAAGAGCTAAGAAAAAAAGAAAATATTAGAGATTGAATTATTAAATTAAGTATTAACAATAGAAGAAAAGAGTATTAATCACTTGAATTCTTCATATAAAAAAAATGAGAAAATGAGAAAACTATCATTATTATTAATTGTTTGCATAGGCGTTGTTTCTATGCTAACAATAAGCAGCTGCAATTCAAATAAAAACAAGACAGAAGAAGTGGCTAACGCTACATTATCAGTAGATGAATTGCTTGAAAAAGCAGAGTCATTAACTGACTCAACCGTTACAATTGAAGGACTTTGCACACATACTTGTTCACATGGAGCAAAGAAACTCTTCCTTATGGGCTCAGACGACACAAAGACATTGCGCTTTGAAGCATCAGAAGCAATAGGTGCTTTTTCAAAAGATTGTGTAAACGCTATGGTTTCTTTAACAGGAAAAGTTCAAGAAGAAAGAATTGACGAAGCGTACTTATTAAAGTGGGAAGAAGGCCTAAAAGATAAGACAGCAGAAAAACATGGACAAGAGGAAGAAGGAGGATGTGAAACTGAGAAGAAAGCACAAAATGAAACAGAGGCTAACTCAGAAGCAGAAAGAATAGCTAATTTCCGCACAAGAATTGCGGAAGGAAACGCAAAAACAGGAAAAGCATACCTTTCATTCTATTATATAGTTGCTGATTCTTACTCTATCAAGTAATGAAGAAAGTATTAGTAAAAAAAGAACTAATAAAGGCAGAAAAGAAGAAAGAAAAGACAGGAAACATAATAAGGAAATGGTCACGAACAATACATCGTGACCTTTCTTTCTTTTTCTCTGGCATAATATTAGTCTATGCTTTTTCAGGTATATTCCTAAATCATAAGATGGATTTCAACTCCGACTATTCCATAAAGCAATACTCCTTCGAAATACAAGGAAACTACCCCCTAAAATCATCCGACTTTAAAGAAGAAAGAGTAAAAAAAGAATTATTAGAACAATACCAAGAGTCGGCAAACTATACCAAACACTATTTCCCCGACAGCCTAACAATGAAAGTATTCCTAAAAGGAGGCTCATCAATGGTAGTGGATATGGAAAGCGGCAAGGGCGTTTACGAGTCTGTAAAGAAACGTCCAATAATCAGCAGCATAAATCGCTTACACTATAACCCCAACCTCTGGTGGACTATTTTCTCCGATATATTTATAGGTTCCCTAATCATTATCACCCTAACAGGCATAATAATGAATAAAGGCAAGAAAGGAATAATGGGAAGAGGAGGAATAGAATTAATAATTGGGATCATAATCCCACTTCTGTTTATCTTTCTAACATAAAACATAATTTAAAATAGAATAATACAACAAAAAAAGGAGGCTTTGGCTTCCTTTTTCTGTATTAAAGAATAATCAACTTTCATATTTATAATTTTTTACTTGCTTTTGCTATAATTATTTTATACATTTGTCGCATCAATGCTAAACATTTAAAATCAAAATATTATGAAGAAGTTGTTATTTATTTTATTCGCAATTCTTTCTATTGGCATAA
>DUQY01000332.1 GCA_012837565.1 Bacteroidales bacterium
TATTAAAATATTATACAAATCTGCAAATATGCTACCTATCGTACTGTTCATGCGGGTTTCGGGTTTGTAGAAAATTTACAGAAGTGTTGTATTTTGTAGTTATTTTGATGTTTTAGACGAAAAAAGAGGAAGTCCATGTTTTTAAACCCCCTCTTTTTGATGTCTTTTCGGTGCTTTTCCTACAAATTAAAATCTGAATATAAATCTGCTGATGTGATATCCGAACCAAATAATTACAAGTATAACTGCCGTCCAATTTAAAACCTTCATCACTGAATCACTGAATAACCACATACCGAAGTTGTTTTTTTTCATAATTGTAATGCTTTTAAAGTGAATAATTAACCCCATAACCTTTTAGCTAAATCGAAATTCTTTTGTGCTTCTTTTTTGCGCTTATTAGCGTATGTGAGTGAATATGAATGCTCTCTCATCTTTGGATTATCTTTTAGAAACTTATGCTCTTTGGTTGCTTTTTCTAACATAAACTCATAGTACTCGATACTTTCAGGCATTGACAAATTAATGGTATTGGCTTTTTTTGCCCAATATTCAGCTTTTTTCTCATGTTCTTTTGCTTTGTCTCTAAGCTCAATGCTTTTATCCATTCTTGCCCAATTTCGCTCAATCAAAGCTCGATGTCTTTTTTCACTATGATGCCCTACTTTAATAGGTTCTGCAAGAACGAGGAAGTCTTTGCCTTCCTGTGAATCTTCGTACTTTTGGTTGCTTTTATCTTGTGCCGAATCTGCCCAGTTACCGTATCTTTCAGCTTTTAATTTCGCTCTTTCTTGAACATTGAAACCGTCTGCTCTAATGATTGAATAGTAGTTGTACCCATCTTTTGAATAAATGAGATTGTAAACTATACTTTCATTTTCTTTTCCGTACTTTGTTGTCACTGTGATAGTATCACCTTTTTGGTATTCTTTTTCTGTTTTTGCTAAAAAAACATTTGCCGTAAATTTTGAATAAGTATTCATGTCTGTAAATTTTTGGAGGTTTTTATTTGTAGTTTCGAAATAAATAATAAACAGTAAACGACTCGACAGCTGAGCCCGTTACTATAGAAATAGTGTTATCTGCGATAGTGTAATTTATAAAATTGTTTTCTAAAAATAATAACAACTTCATAAACTTGGTATTTAGTTTATAACAGTAAGGCAGTTGGAATGTTGTTGTTTCCATTTTTTTAGTTTGTTTAGTTGGTTTATAAAATTATATATTGATTAACTGAATCCAATGATTCTATTTCAAAGTATTTTTTAACGTCATATATACGTGTGTAATCTAAATTTAAACTCTTCATATCACCATTGCTTATCCAATACTCACGGATAACAACATTATCAATATTCATGTTGTTATCTTTGTATCTTTGAATTGATTCAATGTCTTTTTTTGTGGGTTTAAAATAGCTATAACCTAAAATAGAAAACTCTACTTCATCACTGAATACTATTTCATAAATAACTATTGTTTTAATTCTGTTTGTTTTCACTTTGATAATTTTTTAGTGATTGATTTCTTCATCTTTATAACACTTCAAAGATACAACATGTTTTCAATATATCAAACTATTTGCAAGATAATAGTGTTAAAAGATTTTGTTTTATTGTGAAAAAACATTAAATATCTAATTTATTCGTGTGTGTGTGTAGTATATTGTAATGATCAATAGATCTGCAATGATACAATAACAGTGTGATTGGGTGCAAAGATACTGGATCAATGGGTTGTAATGTATAGTAATGGATTGTATAGGATAGGATAGGAAAGGTAAGGAAAGGGGAGGAAAGGGGAGGAAAGTCGATAACTTATTCATTATCAATACTTTAAGCCAAATAGCTAAAAAAGACGCTTTAATTACACATATAATTAAAGTAAACTATTTTATTGTGTACGGAAAGATAAGCATAACAATCTAATAACCAATAGATTAACCCCCAACCCCCTTTAAGGCATCACTAAA
>DUQY01000212.1 GCA_012837565.1 Bacteroidales bacterium
ACAGCTTTTTTGTTATTTATCTATTTCCTTTTCTCGTAGGAGGCTAAGGCTTGAGTTAAGAAATGCCTTATTCTCTCTTTTGTTTGAGGACTTAAATCCTTAATCTCAATATGAGAATGCACCTTGCCTTGTCCTTTCATAATTTTGAAAGGGTCATCGAAGTCCCATCCTTTATAGAAACCAAGTTTAACGCCTTGCTTTGAAAGGCTAAGCATTGAAATTAAATTCTTATAGCCCTTACCATAGGAATAGAAAGCCATATTTTGACGAGTATCCATTTCTTCTTGAATATTTGGTAGCTCTGCAATAAGAAATTCTCTTAATTCTTTGGCAATACTAACCACCTTTTGGTCATAGGGCAAACAAATATCCTCAAATGTTCTCATAAAATAAAGACTTAACTAATTCTTAACTATCTTTTCTTGTTTAACTACCTTACCATTTGAGATAACGTTAACAAGGTATAGTCCTTGAGAAAGTGAAGAAAGATCAACTTCTGTGTTAGAAAGGTTTTGACTCATCACTTCTTTTCCTAAGCTGTTATAAACTTTCACAATAGAATTTGACAAAGGAGTTGAACAATCTATATTGATTTTGTCTTTTGTTGGATTAGGGTAAATAGACATATTAATATTATTTCTTTCTGCATCGTTAAGTCCAATTGTTACTTGATCGTAGTTATAAGTTACATCAAAAATATATGCTAAGTTCCCTGTATTTTGATCTTCTGTTGACCACTTGTGAGTAGTATAAACATTGGGGTTTCCGTTTACTTGAGGAGTAAACCATTCTTCCCATTCTCCTTTAAAATCTGTTATTGTTGGATAGATTGGATATCTGTTAGTTGATTCATCATATCTAAACTCATATCTATCTAAACTAAAATTTGACCATGTGGTGCTTGAAGATGCACGATAATAATCTCTTTGAGCAACTTTACCATTAGCTGAACGAGTCCACTCATATTTTGTTTGAAGCTCTGTAGCATTAAGGTCTTCATAGAATGCATAATTCAATAAACCTACTCTTAAGTTGCTTACAGAATCATAAACATAATCGCCATAAAAAGGTTCAGTCCACTGACCATAAGAATAGTAATAATCTATTGTCCTAACAAATTTATTACCTTCATAATAGTATTCAATCTTATTCAAATCCTCATAAACATCATTTCCTCTATGTAGTTTCTGAAGATATTCGACCAATTGTCCTTGATTATTATAAGAATAATAGCCTTTTCCTCCAATAACAAATCCAGAACCTAAATCATTTGCATTTATTCTAAGAGTTCTTCTTCCCAATGAGTCGTATTCAAACTCTTCGTAGCAAGAATAAAACCACTCATTATTTTTCCATGAAAAGATTTTAGTCTTAATCATATTTCTATTCTCGTCATAAACGTACTCTGCCTTATAGTTATATTCAGGATAGTCGTAATCGGTGTAAATTTCACCAATAGAATAGTACTTTTGTCTTTGCTCATCGAAGTCATAACTGAATTCAATCTTGTCAAATGGGGAAGACATCTTTTTAAGTAAAAGACATTGGGCAGACTTAGTACTTACTGCATTTTCCTTTGCACTTTGATTAGGAAAAGGTCTGTAGTTTGTTGTTTTTGTTTTTTGTGAATAACCGCCAACGACTACAGAGCAGCACACAAATAAAGCCAATAGTTGTTTTTTCATAGATATTAATTTTTTTTATTCATTATCTCTTAAAACACCAAAAGGGAAAAAATGTTTACAAAAAAAGAGAAAGAACAATCATTTTATGTTAATGATTATTCTCTCTCCTAAACTAAGTTCCTAACTCTTAAAATTTAAAACTAAGAGTAAGATTTATTCCATAATTAGTTAAGTACGTATCGTTTCCATAAACTTTTCCATAGTTTATCTCCCCTCCAATTCCAATATTATCTGTAATAAAATACTTATAGGAAAGCTCTCCTCCAACTCCAAAATAATTATAATAGTCTATATGTTTATCTACATATTTTAACCTATCGAATCCGTAACCTAATTCCAAACCAAGCTTCAATAAATGATTACTTTGAGCATTTAAAAAGTTATATCCCAAAACCAAAGAAAAGAGATTAAACCTTTGACTCCTAACTGGAAGCAAATAATCATAGTCTATCAAATAAACATTCCCACTATATTTTTCTGAAAAAGTAATATACCTCAACTTAGCAAAGTATTTATTCTTATATCCAATCTCATAAGAAGGGATAAAATTGGTTTTAAAGTCATAAAATCCCAAAAAACCATCAATCCATCTATATCCCAATTGAGTTTGAATAGTATGCGATAAATCTTCTTTGTTAAACTTGCAAGTACTTGAACTTTCACTTTGAGAAAAACCCATTTGAGAGAAACTCAATAAGAAAACCAACAATAAAACAGAAATAACCTTTTTGCTTGACTTAACAACAAGTCCCTTAGGAGCCTTTGGCTCAGCAGTAAACTTCATCTCCTTAATTTCCCTTGTCAATTTCTTGTCAGCAATATAGGTTACCTTAGTAGCCTTAACCTTTTTGGGATTAATTTTCTTTGGGTCATCAACACCCTCACTCGTTACACCCACTCCAAATGTGCCAATACCATCTAATTTCACATTACATCCTTCATTTAAGGAAGTTTTAATTTCATCTGAAAGAGCTCTTAGGCAACCCAAAACATCTGCTGGAGTCAGCGATGAAGCCCCTGAAATTCTTTCTGCTAATTCTTCAGTTTTAACTGTTCTTAAAGTTTTAGGACAGGCAAAATACTTTTCAATAGTTTCTCCTTTTTCATTCTTAAACTTCTTTTTCCAAATGCTAAACATTTTACTCATAAGACAATAATTTTTAAATCAATATATTCAATTTGATTAATCACAAACCAATAAAACAAAAAACTCACAAACCCCTAATTTCCAATTCAAAACTCCTAATTTTCACCCCTTAAAACCCTATCACAAACTCATAAATCC
>DUQY01000213.1 GCA_012837565.1 Bacteroidales bacterium
ACGAAAGATGCACATCATTTGCTATGAATGATGTGCATCTTTTGGGTATTGAAACGAAGATTCAGTAATTTATTACAGCGTTTTAATATTTTATTCCTTTGATTCAGTAAATTCTTTCTTTGATTCAGATTCCTTATTCTTTGCTTTAGACTTTTCTTGCTCGAATTTAGCGAGATATAAGGGCGGATATTATCTTTTGGGATAGGTAATAGGATAATTTATAATATGATTCTACTGACCAGCCTGCAACATGGGGGGAAAAAACTGCATTAGGAAGATGTATAAGTTGAATGAGGTCTTGTGGAACTTCTGATCCAGAACATAATTCGTTTGAAAACGCTTCATATTCTATTACATCAAGGCAAATGCCTAAGACTCCTCCTTCTTTAATTTTTAGTAATAGGTCTTTGGTATTTACTACCTTGCCTCTTGATGTGTTGATAAGGTATATGGGTTTTAGAAATTGAGAAAGAAACTCATAGTCTACCATATATTTTGTTTCATTGGTTAGGGGAACATGAAGGGAGAGGATGTCGGTTTCTTTTAATAGGGTCTCGAAAGAAACTTGCTGTGCGTATTCATTGGTATAGTTTTCTTTGTATTTATCGTAAGCTATTACTTTGCAATCGAATCCTGATAGTCTTTGGGCAAAGGCATTTCCCATATTGCCGTATCCAATTATTCCTATGGTTTTCCCTTTTATTTCTAAACCTCTATTCTCTTCTCTTTTCCAAAGTCCAAGCCTTACTTGGTGGTCAGCTATTGCCATTTTGTTGAAAAGGCATAATAACATTCCCACAGCATGCTCTCCAACGGCGTCCCTATTGCCCTCAGGTGAGTTTAAACAAGCGATACCTTTCTTCTCAGCATATTCTATATCTATGGCATCCATCCCTGCTCCAACTCTTGCTATGAATTTTAGGTTCTTTCCTTTATCAATTATCTCTTTGTCTATTTCTATTTTGCTTCTTACTACAATGCCCTCATAGTTTTCAATTTCTCTTATTATGTCTTCTCTTGTGTAGTCTGGTCTATGGTCGATTTGATAGCCTGCATCGATTAGGTTATCTATTAAAACATTATGTGTGGTGTCTATTATTAGTATTTTCATAATAGGTTTGCTTTAAATTTGTTTATATAATCGATAAAGTCTTCTTTGTTTCCGTTAAAGGTGTTTAAATCGACCTTTGTTTTTATTCCTCTTACTGTCCCTTGGTGTGAGTATTGCCAAAAGCTCCAATAATCATTTTGGGGTTCTGTGCAGATTCGGCATATCCATATCTCATATCCTGGAAAATATCCATCGATATATCTTTTGTAGCCCTCTACGTTGGTGTAGATGATTGGCTTTATGGAGTATTGGCTTTCTATTTCTTGCAAAAATATCTTTATTTCTTTTCTTATTTCATTTGCTTTGGAGAAAGAGAAGTAGTTGCCATGTCTTTCCACATCAAGAACTGGTGGAAGGTCGAGCTGACTTATGGCTACGTTGTTTATAAAGTTTTGGGCTTGGCTTTTGCCTGAGGTTCCAAATCTAAAGAAATGATAGACTCCTATTAGGATATTATTATTTCTTGCTCCGAGATAGTTTTCCTTATACCTCTTGTCAACAAAGTCTTCTCCCTCTGTGGCTTTGAGAAAACAAAACTTTATATTGTCTTTTGAGACTTTTTGCCAATCAATTTCACCTTGGTGTGAGGATACGTCTATTCCGTAAACGCTGTATTTGTTTCTATCTATTTTGATTCCTTCACAAGCATAATAGTTTCGGTAGGTCTCAAGGAAGTATGGATAAGAAATTCCTACTAAAGACATAATTCCAATAATAATTATTATTGTAATTACCCAAATTCTAAGCCTCTTTTTAGTTTTCTTCTTCATCATGAAGGGTTTCTCAGGGTTTGGTTTTTTAGTTTTCCTCTTTTAAGAATTGTTTTTTGTTCTTAAAGTATGGTCTTAGGGTTTCTATACTTTGTTTATAATGATTGAATGTTTTCTCTTCTTGAACATTAAAGGCTATGGAGTCCATCTCTATGTTGAAATCAATTTGCTTTAGGCCTTGTAGCCCAATAGAAGACATCTTTTTATCAAATAGTTGTATGAATTCATTGTAGTTTTCTTCATTAACTTGAAATATATCATCAAAACTAAGTTCTTTGTTTTCTAGGTAGTTAAATATAACGGTATTATATGTTTTTGTAGTATCTTCATTGGCGAAACAAATAGTTTTTTTAATCAAACAGCTATATAGTTCATTATTGTGGAAGATGAAATATGCAGGACGTATCTCAATAAAGTTATCACCCTCTGCTTTTCTTTTCTTTACCTGGTCGACAAAGTCTTGCATCTGTGAACCAATATTTGTGGTTATTGGCTTGATGTTTATGTTATTGTCCTTAATCTTGCTTATTGGAATAAGCATAGCTCCATATATATTATTTATCGTGTCTTTTACATGTACTCCACTTATGCCATAGGCTGAGTGAATGACATAATTTTCTTTTACTTCGTATTTTGAGGTTTTAAACTTCTTCTCTTCTTTCTTTTGACATTGAATAAATGAGATTGAAAGCAAAATGAATAAGATTAGAAATAGGCTTATTTTGTTTTTCATATTTGTTTTATTGGTTATGATTATAGAATAGGGTTATGTTTTGAGCTTATTATTTATCTTTCCATAGAGTCCTATTGAGCTTACAAAATTAATAAAAAAGGCAACCCAATCAATAGGTTGCCTAAAATTTATTAATTATTTGTGAAATACATGCTTAGAATGGCAAGTCGTCATCCTCTTGTGGCTCTGTGCTATTAAAGGAACCGTATTCTTCTTTTTGAGGTGAAGAAGGTTGTGCAACAGGTGCTGGAGATGCACTTGGCTGAGAAAAGTCTTGGTTTGGTTGAGGACTTCCTAGTGTTAGAGGATTGAAAGTGTCTATTCTGAAACATTTTAAGTCGGTGTACCAACGGTCATTATACTCTCTTGATTCAGGATTAAAATAAACCTTAAGCTGAGTGTTAGGTGACATTGTTCTAACTATTGCTACCTTATCTTCTCCCCAAAGAGAGAATGCTAATTGTTTTGGGTATTGTTCTTCTGTTTCAATAACAAAACCCCCTCTTACCCAAGCTCCTCTTGCAGATTCGCCTGTTTGTTCTGGTAAAGCTTTTAAAAATTTTCCGATTATTTCCATTGTCTTATATTTATTTATGTATTATTTACGCTTTTGTTTTAGTCTCTGGCTTTAACCAAGTGTCTAGCCAATCAAAGAAGTTTCTTTGCCAAAGGACTCCGTTTTGTGGTTTAAGTACCCAATGTGATTCGTCTGGGTAATATAGGTAACGAGCAGGGATTCCTTGAATAATAGCTGCATTATAAGCTGACATTCCTTGTGATGCAACAATGCGATAATCATATTCACTATGAATAACCATTAGTGGAGTATCCCATTTGTCAACAAACTTATGTGGTGAGTTTGCATAGGTCTTTTGAGCTGTCTTATTGTTTTTATCCCAATAGTTTCCGCCCAAGTCCCAGTTAGCAAAGAACATTTCTTCTGTTTCAAGGTATTGTTGTTCTAAGTTAAACATACCATTATGAGAAATAAAACACTTGAAACGTTTTTCGTGATGACCTGCAAGCCAATAAACAGAGTAACCTCCGAAACTTGCACCAACTGATCCTAGTCTATCTTTGTCAACAAAAGGTTCTTTAACCATTTCGTCGATTGCTGTTAGGTAGTCTTTCATACATTGTCCACCATAATCGCCACTTATTGCTTCGTTCCACTCTTGTCCAAAGCCAGGAAGACCTCTTCTGTTTGGAGCAACTATGATATAACCATGAGATGCCATGATTTGGAAGTTCCAACGGAATGACCAAAACTGAGATACTGTTGATTGAGGACCTCCCTCACAATAAAGGATTGTTGGGTATTTCTTTGTGGAATCGAAGTTTGGAGGATAAATTATCCAAGAATGCAAGTCTTTTCCGTCTGTTGCTTTAAACCAACGCTCTTCAATGTTTCCCATCTCTACTTTTGCAAGTAGGTCTTTATTAACATTAGATATGTTTATGTCTTTTCCAGTTGAAGGGTCTACTGAATAAATTTCTACTGGTTGAGACATACTCATTTTTGTGCCAATTAATTTATCTTTTGCAAGCATAACTGATGTGAAATTATGAATTCCAGAGGTTAGTTGCTTGAAGCTATTATTAGCTAAGGTTAGTTGGTAGATATCGTCTTTGCCTTGGTAGTCAGATATAAAGTAAATGCTTTTATTGTCTTTTGAGAAAACTAGTCCATTTGAGTTTTGGTCAAAGTCTTTTGAATAGTCTTTAATTGCTTTTGTGCTAAGGTCCATAACCATTAAGCGAATCTTGTCTGCCTCGTAGCCATCTCTTTCCATACTTTCCCATGCCAAAAGCTTTCCGTCGTGTGAGAAAACTGGGTTTTGGTCATAGCCCATCATTCCTTCAGAAAGGTTGGTTGTGGTTTTTGATTCTAAATCATAAAGATAAAGATCTGAATTGGTTGAAAACGCATATTCTTTACCTACTTTCTTTCTGCAAGTATAAACAATCTGTTTGGAGTCTGGCGACCAAGTCAATTGTTCCATTCCACCCCAAGGACGCATTGGTGATTCAAATTCTGTACCCTCTAATAGGTTGATATCGTTTGAAAGTTTCTTCCCATCGAAGTCAGCAATAAAAGGTTGAGGAACATTATCTACCCACTCATCCCAATGGCGATAACCTAAGTCATCGTTTATTCTTCCTGTGGTTTTCGCTAATCCTGTTTTAAGGTAGTCGTACTTGTCTTTCTTAGCAATTGCTCTTATGTATAGGATTTTCTTTCCATCAGGTGAATAAGAAAAGCTTTCAATATCACCTTCCTTAACATTTGAAATCTTAGTTTTTCCTTTACCATCTAAGTTCATTTCATATATCTGAACTCCTTTATCGTCAGCAAAGCAGTAACCAATCTTCTTCCCATCAGGACTAAAGATAGCATTCCATTCGCTGCCAGCAGTTGTGGTTAATTGCTTAAGGTCAGTTCCGTCAATATTCATTATATATATTTCGGAGTTTCCTTTATCCTTTTCTATATCGAAATACTTAACGGTATATAGAACCTTATCTCCAGATGGAGAAACAGAAACATCTCCAATTCTTCCAAAAGACCAAAGAACTTCTGGTGTTAGTTTTCCGTCCTTAACTTCAATGTCTGGTTTACCAATAACATCTTTGTCTTGACGTGGCTTGCAAGAAGAAAAACTTATTGCAACCAAAAGACTAAATAGTAAATACTTTTTCATGCTTTATATTATATTTTAATTAGAATTCTCGTTAGTTGTAAAAACTCGTCAAAGATACAAATTACTTATAAATACTACAAATAACTTCTATCAAATATCTATTTAGTTTTTATCTATAAGCTTAAAGGTTGGTAGTTTATATAGGTAATATTTCTTTATTTCTTTCCTTAGGAAGGCTTCGTCTAGTTGGTCTGAGGCATTACATATTTCTTTTACCTGCCCATTCTTAAATAGTATATTTATCTTATCGTCTTGGAAGCTATATGCTTTGTTTTTCAATTCATCGGTTAGAACAAAATAAGATTCAATCTCCTCTTTGCTTAGGCTATTATCTTGTTTTTGTATATCCTTAACCGCATTATCTATGTCTTGTTCTGAAAATGGTTTGTCTTTAATTATAACCTTTCCAAGATGTCGGTTGATTAGGCATTTGGATAAATGAGAAAGGATTTCATCCTTGTGATTTGCCCAAACCTTTACTGCATTCCAAATATCTGAGTCATCAATTAGGGTAAAGTTTTCTATTGATTTCTCATTCTTAATTGTCGTTCTTTTGTTTTCAATGAAATATGCAAAATAAGGAGAAATATACTTGACTACATCCTCGCCTTGCTTGTGAATATCAGATGCTCTATTAAGTATTGAATTTATAAGAATATCAGAGGAAACAACTGCTTTATGCATATATACCTGCCAGTACATAAGCCTTCGTGAGATAATAAATTTCTCAATAGAGTATATCCCCTTTTGCTCTATTACAAGCTCATCATTATTAACTGCAAGCATCTTAATGATTCTTTCTGTCCCTATTACTCCTTCCGAAACACCTGTAAAGAAACTATCTCTTGTTAAGTAGTCTAGCCTATCGGTATCAACTTGTGAAGAAACTAATTGGTGAAGAAAACGTTTAGGGTATTTATTAGAGAATATATCTATTGTCATTTTAGAAACGCCTATCCTTTTCATCATCTCCAAAGAAACCTCTTCGTGATCTTCTTGAAAAAAGAAATGCTCTAAGCAATGAGAAAAAGGACTGTGACCAATGTCGTGAAGAAGGATTGCAGCAAGTGAGGCTTCAATTTCTTCTTCGCTTATTTTCTCTCCCTTTTGACCAAGAACATCCAAAGCCTGATTCATAAGATACATTGCACCTAAGGCATGAGAAAACCTTGTATGTTCAGCCCCTGGATAAACTAAATTGCTTAATCCAAGTTGTTTAACTCGCCTTAGTCTTTGTAAGTAAGGATGTTCTATTAGGTCATAAATGCTTCCTCTTGGAATATTTATAAACCCATAGACAGGATCGTTGATGATTTTCTTCTTATTGACAGGGATATTCATATTGCAAAAATACATTAATTATTGATAAATAAACTTTACTAAAAGCTAATAAGGTATTATTTGAAATAATTTGTTATTTTTGTTGGACCTAATCAATTTATATATGGCTTCAATATACGACATAGCTTTTGCAAATATTCACGGCATTGGACCAAGCACTGCAAAGGAAATAATGAAAATCTATTCATCAACAGAAGATTTCTTTAATGAGTCACGCTCCAATTTAGAAGCAATCTTTAAGAAGAAAACAAAGACAATAAACGAAATTCTTAATAAAACTATGTTCCCTAAGGTGGAGAAAGAAATGGAGTTTATGGAGAAATATAATATTAAATGCCTTTTCTTTACATCTGAAGACTACCCAAAAAGACTGCTTCAACTTCCTGATAATCCAATTTGTTTTTATTTTCAAGGCAACCAAGACCTCAATATGGATAGAATGGTTGGAATTGTTGGCACAAGAAACGCAACAGATTATGGGAGGGAGCAAACTGAAAGCATTATCTCAGAACTAAAAGAGTATAATGTTGGAATAGTAAGCGGACTGGCTTATGGGATTGATGCAATTGCACATAGACAAAGCATAAAGGCAGATATTCCAACTTTTGCTGTTCTTGGACATGGCTTAGATATGATTTACCCTAAGGATAACCACGACTTAGCTCTTCAAATGATAAATAATGGAGGTCTAGTAACAGAGTTTATGACAAAAACTAAGCCAGAAAGATATAATTTTCCTAGAAGAAATAGGATAATTGCTGGTCTTTGTGATTGTATTATTGTTATTGAGGCTGCAAAGAAAAGTGGGTCTCTTGTAACCGCTGACCTTGCTAGTCAATATGATAGAGAAGTTTTTGCTGTTCCAGGAAGAGTGGGTGATATTTATAGCGAAGGATGTAATTATTTGATAAGCAGCCAGAGGGCTAGTATAATTCACGACCCAAAAGATATAATTGAGATAATGAATTGGGAGTTCAATACTCCTACCTTATTTAAGAAAGAAGTAAAGAAGCCAACAAATCTTTCAAAAGACGAAAGCATTATCTACGATATAATTTTAGGGAAAGAGGAAATCCATATTGACGATATTTCTATTGAATGTGCAATGAACCCTTCTGTTTTGGCATCCTGTCTTCTTAACCTTGAACTAGAGGGAATAATACGCTGTATGCCGAAGAAAACATATAAGATTTGCTCTTAAAACTAAGCTTTTTTTCTTTCTTCGTTTCAGCAAATCCTTTCTTCGTTTCAGTAAATTAAAACGAAGAGTTAATTTCCTAACTCTTCGTTTCATTTTTCAATATTATTTAATTAGATTTTTTCCTTAACGTCATTTAGGATAGTGTCAAGCTGATCTTGGCTTGGAATAAAGTTAATATTGTATTTTGATACTACTTCAATATTGCTTTCTTCCATATAGCGTTCAAGAACTTTCATATTAGCTTGTGCCCATCCGTAGCTTCCAAATAGTATTGCTTTTCTCCCCTTTGGTGCTAAGCCTTGAAGGTAGGTTAGGAATGATGCAACGGTTGGAATAATTCCTTTGTTAAGGGTTGGTGAGCCTATGCATATATATTCTGCCTCAATGATATGTCCCATTATATCTGATATATGAGTATCTTTAAGGTCGAAGATATAATAATTGTAGCCCTTTGCTTCAAAAGCATCTTTAATTGTGTTAGCTATTATCTCGGTTGAATGCCACATTGTGTCATAAACAATGATTGCTTTCTTGTCTGTCTTGTTTGAACTCCATTTCTCATACATATCAAGTATTGATGGGATATGGTTTTTCCAAATTATACCGTGGCTTGGGCAAATCATTTCAAGGTCAAGGCTTCTTACAATTTCCATTACTCCAATAACTTGATTAGAATACGGAAGAACTATATTTGCATAGTATTTCTTTGCCTCTTCCATTATTGTTTCAACTGGATACTCACTGTCAAATCTTTCTGAGCTTGCAATATGTTGTCCAAATGCATCATTAGAAAATAATATCTTTTCTTCTGGGCAATAGGTTACCATATTATCTGGCCAGTGAACCATTGGGGTCATAACAAAATGAAGGTTTCTCTTACCTATATTTACTATATCACCTGATTTAACGGCTTGAAACTTCCAGTCTTTTTTATAAATCAAACGATGTTCTTTTTCTCCAGCCACTGAGGTTAGAACGGTTGCATTTGGTATCATATCCATAATTTCTGGCATTGCTCCCGAATGGTCCATCTCAACGTGGTTTGAAACAACATAGTCTATCTTCTTTAAGTCAATTACATCTGATATTCTATCTATTAATTCTTTTGTAAGACATCCTTTAACGGTATCAATCAATGTTATTTTCTCATCAATAATTAGATAAGCGTTATATGTGGAACCTCTTTGTGTTAGGTAGCCATGAAAGTTTCTTAGTTTCCAATCAATTGCTCCTACCCAATAAATGTCTTTTCTTACTTCTATTGCTTTCATATTACTTTTCTTTTATTACGTTTAAAACTCTAATTCTATTATCTGTTATTATAAATTTGTTGTATTGCATTGTTATATTCTTCTGCAGCTTTCTTATTTCCTGCTTTCTTATAATGGTCTGCAAGAAGGGAATAAAACTTAACATAAGCATTTCTTTCATCTAGTCCGTAGGCCTGATAAATTGCCAAAAGTTGTTTCATGGTTTGATCATCAAACCTATCAATATCAACAAGTCCATTAAGATATGCCTCTGCACCATAAAGGTCATTTTGTTTTAGCTTAATGTTTGCGGCTAATGTGTATGCTGATTGATATTTATAATTATCCTTTATTATCTTATCACAAATACTTAATGCTTCTGTTTCTTTATTTTGAGCAAATAAGGCATAGGCTTTGAAATAGTTTGCATTCTCTGCCTTTGGATTTGATTTTAGCATTTGATTAGTTAGAATGATAACGCTATCTGACATATTCTTTCTTAGATATATCTCACTAAGATTAATAAGTGCGGTCTCATTATTAGGGTTCTTTTGAATAGCTGTTTGGAAGAAAGGAATTGCCTCATCCAATTGCCCTTTGCTCTTGAGTTCAAAGCCAAACATATCTGACTTATCTTCTCTCTTTATAACTACACAAATTGGCTTTCCATCCACCTTAACCTCATAGACTGTATTCTTTGGAGGGAATGTTCCGTTTTGGATTTGCTCTGGGGATATTCCTGTATTGCATATAATAGCATAATCCCAATCTACTTCTCCTCTTTCGTTATATCTTATAAATGCAGTTCTGAAGTTTGCTGTGTCCTTTCTAAAATAATAGTTTATTGGTTTCATATGCCAACAAGCTACAACTATCTTATCGCCTTGTGTTAGCTCGTCTTTCTTAGCATTTTCCTTAACCCAGTCCGAGGCCTCCCTAAGCGAATGGTAGTAATAATCTAGTTCATAGTTGCCATAAGCCTTATTCATTCCTGATGTAAAGGAATTGAAATAGACATATTCATAAGGATGATTTCGGAAAATATGAGCAATTGGATTAATACAAAGAATAGCAAAAGCAGATATAACAACAATCTTGATGTATTTATTATTAAAGCTATCAACAAGTTCGTTTATTCCCAAAGCTGCCAAAGCAACTAAAGGGGGGTAGGTGAAGATTGCATGACGCCATCCACCATAAACGTTTGATTTGTTAATGACTATCCAGAAGATTGGGAAAATAAATGTGAAAAGAAGTACGAAATAATAAAACCAATTTTTTTTGTTGCGGAACATTAGAACTATTCCTATTAAAGCTCCTGCAATAACCGCCAAAGGAATAGTTATAAGTATGAACTTTGGAGTATAGTACCAAGGGAGTGCATCAGACCATTGGGCTTGTCCTTCAAAGACTTGGCGAAGCGACACATTGAAATTAGCCATTCCTTTTAGGGTTGAGAAAGGATTGTCTATTGGAGCAACTAAGGCATAAGGCCAGAATAATACTGCAACAAAATAACCTACTACTACAATTCCTAAGCTCCATAAAAGAACTTTCCCAAATTCCTTTTTAAGTGTTTTGTACTTCCAAATATAGTAAACAATTGCAAAGAGAGCAAAATAAGCAATAACAATCAAACCTCCAGCTCTAACATCTATTGCAAAAGCTATTGAAAGGGCAAGCATAATCATTGTTGAATACTTCCTTTTTGGCAATTCATCGAGGAACTTGACTATATAATATACTGACATCATTGATGCGGCAGCAAAGGGAATATCTTTTAAGTTATTGAAGGAATGTCCAATAAAACGAGGAGATACAAGCATTAGTATTATAGAAAAAACTCCTGCCCTCCAACCTGCAACACGTTTAACGAATAGCCCAACAAATAGAATTGCTATCCATCCTACAATTGAGTTTAAGCCATGACGAAGAGCCATATAATCATCAACATTAAACAGAAGACCAATTCCATGAGCTATATTGTCTATTAGCTGCCCATAGAGAGGAAGATTATTGCTTTCTGTTACTGTTGTTGCAAGTGTATCTTGTCCTCCTGTTTTATAGAAATTGAAAACATGCTCTGCGTGCTCTGTATGAAAGAATTCATCGCCCGAAATGCCAGCATCTTGGCTTGCAAATATCATTGTTATTAACGATATACCTACAATAATATAAAAGATATATTGCCAAATATTCTTTTTAATGTCTTGTGATTTAATTTGAATCATGATTACTTAGTTTTTCTCCATTATATGTTCTTGCAAAATATGTTGGACGGTTCTTTGTTTCAATGAATATTCTTGCAATATATTCTCCCATTATCCCTAAAGACAATAATTGAATCCCTCCTAAGAAAAGAATTATAACAAGTAAGGAAGGATAACCTTTAACATCATTTCCATTCATAAAGGTATCGTAGAGCATAAAGATAGCATATATAAAAGAGGATAGAGAAACTAACCCTCCAAACATGGTAGATATTCGTAATGGTCGTGTGGTAAAAGAAGTTATGCCTTCAACTGCTAATGAAAATAACTTAAAGTAATTCCATTTTGTTTCTCCAGCAGCCCTTGCTTCCCTATCAAATAAGACTTCTTTCTTATTATACCCAATCCAACTAAACATTCCTTTTGTATATCTATTTGATTCCCTAATTTTTCTTAGAGCATCAACGCAGGTTCTATCTAATAAGCGAAAGTCTCCTGTATCTAGTTGTATTGTTATCTTTGTACTCTTTTGCAAAATACTATAAAACCATTTTGATGTTTTCTTTTTAAAATAGGACTCCCCTTTTCTTGTTCTTCGTTTTGCATACACGTCATCGTAACCCTCCTGCCAATATTCTAACATTTGAGGTATTAGCTCTGGTGGATCTTGAAGGTCAGCATCTAAAATAATAATTGCATCTCCCTTAACGTGGTCAAAGCCCGCAAGCATTGCAACTTCTTTACCATAGTTTCTTGAAAGGTCTAGTATATTTATCCTCTCATCTTGTGCTCTAAGGCTATATAAAACAGCTAAAGTATTGTCCTTGCTGCCATCATTAACAAATAATATCTCCCAATCATATTGCTTAATATTATCTATAATTGCTTTTATCCTCTGGTACAAAAGACCAAGAACTTTCTCTTCGTTATATGCAGGAATAAGTAAACTAACCTTTTTCATTATATATTGAATATATGTTTTTTCAACTTACAAATGTACAAATAATATTCAAAAGGTGTACATTTGCATATTATTCATTTCAATTATTATTTTATAAAACCTTTTTTATGAAAGATAAAACTAGAATTTTATTTGACAAATCGATACTTTTATCAATTTTGTTTGTTTGTTTATCAATTTATCTTCCTCCCTTTTTCAAAAGCTTATCACTAACCATATTTGCCTTATTGCTAATTGTTTCCTTTGTCTCTAAAGCATATCTGCCTAAGCTAAATCTTAATAAAGCCTTCCTATTACCTATTCTTTTTTATGCCCTTCACGTAGTTGGAGTGTTTTATTCTTCCGATAAGAATGAAGCTCTTTTCGATCTACAAGTTAAGCTCCCAATACTTATATTACCAATCCTTTTCTTGTTTCTTCCTGAAAAGTTTCTAACAAAAACCTACTTATTCAAATACTCAATAGCAATTGTCATTGGTTTAATTATAAATATATTCTATTGTTTTACTGATGGAATCATTAGGTCTATAACAAACTTCACCCCTTTAATATCAGAAATAACATACACCAAGCTTAGCGTCTCGCTACATCCGTCTTATCTCTCTATGTTTGCATCAGTTGGCTTAATCCTAAATTACATTATCCCTTTTGAAGAAGTATTTAAACTTAAAGAAGTTTCAGTTAGAATAATTAAAATTTGTATTGCATCTCTGATAACATTCTTTATTTTAATGTTAAATTCAAGAAGTGGGCTAATAGTAATGACAGTTGCCTATGCTTGGATAATATATAACATGTTTTTTGTTCAGAAAAAGAAAGCTCATTCCATTGTTATTCTTATTTTAATTACAATATTTTACACCACAATCTTTAATCTCGATATATTAAACAAAAGGTATAACACAGCAATTGAAAGCATAACTGAAACACAAACTACTAACTATGGTTCAAGTAGTATGACTCAAAGAAAATTTATATATACAAGCGGTTTAAAGTTAATTTTAGAGAAACCAGTTTTTGGTCAAGGAACAGGAGATGTTAGACAAAGCCTCAATAAGATATATGAAGAAAGCGATGTTCACTTCTATTCTTATCTAAATGCTCATAATCAATTCTTACAAACAAATATTGCATTAGGATTAGTTGGGTTGATAATCTTAGTACTTCTTTTTATAATACCAATTACGAAGATAATAAGGAGTAAAGAATATTATCTTTTAATTATTTACCTAATTATCGGTTTTAGCTTCCTTTTCGAATCAATGCTAGACAGAAGTATGGGTGCATATTTCTTTGCAATTATGTATGTTCTAACAAATACATATCTTGAAAAAAAGACTAAAAGCCTTAGTTATTTAAATCTATAAATGGGTTTAAGATATCCTATTTTCAATATACCTTGAATGAAGAACCCTTAGTATGCCAATATAGTTCAATCTAAAAGCTATTTCATCGCCTACCTTATAACCTTTTTTATTATCGCAAAGGTCAATTACAAACATATCTGAACTAGAGCCAACTATCTCAATATCATTATCCATAGGCTTTATATGTGCCGAATCTACATCGAGTAAACCAACATCAATTATTGCCCTATAAGAAGTTTCACCAATAAGGTTATTATCGAAAACAGGAGAATTTCCCTCTACATTAGTACCCATTTCACCCATTGGCACAACAGGCTTTTCAATTAACTCTATGATTTCTGAATAAAGCACGAATATATCTGTTTTTAGTTCCTTTAGGTTGGTGTTATTATAAACATCAGTTCCTAAGAACAAGGTCTCTCCCACCCTAAAATGATTTACACCCTTAGGTAATAGATTCTGGTATATTAGAGGAATAGTTACTGAGGAGCCTCCCGATACATACTTAATCTCTTTTTGAAACTTTGCTTCAATTAGTTGTTTATAAAGTATTAATTGAATTAATTTATCGTGATTAGGAAGCACTCCATATAAGCAAGAAAGGTTTGCTCCTATTCCCACTACCTCAATATTTTCTAATTCAAATATTCGAGAATAGAAGTCCATTATACTATCCCTCATTATTCCCTCTCTCAACTCGCCAATCTCAATCATAATAATTATTTTATGAATCTTATTTTGAGCCTTAGCCTCCTGGGATAATAATTTAATGGTTTCAATTTCTGTATTCATGCTAATATCTGCATATTTAACCACATTCTTAATGGTATGCTTAGCAGGAGGTTTAATAAATATAGTTTCAATATCAGGTCTTATCTTCTTAATTCTTTTTAGGTTATAGATTCTCGAATCACATATCTGATTTATATCATAGGACAGCACCTCTTCTAAGTAATCCCTATCACCACAAAGTAATTTTGAAACAATCGACCATTCAATATCCTTCTCTTTGAAAAGCTTATTGAGGTAATTAAAATTATATCTTAACTTCTCTCTATCAAGATTTATATATGTCATAGTTTATTTTTTAATATACCTCATTTCAAGATACTTATTAGTAAAACCTAGCTTTTCATAAAGGAATTTCGCAGGGTTATTAGGCTCAACATGCAAAGCAATATTCCCCTCTGCCATATCAATAGCCATACTCATTATCTTCTTACCGACTCCTTTTCCTCTCATATCTCTGTGAGTAGCAATGTATACAAGTATATTCTCAGGGATAAAACCCTTCATCCCTGTTCTATTAACAATAACTGCGCAAGCAATTTTATCTTCTTCAATTGCTTCAAGCACAAAACCTCCAAAGCTCATAGATTCTTTCAATGCATAATTCATACATTTTTCAATATCTTCTCTATCGTCGCCAAACTCATCAAGGTTTTTAAAAAGAAAGTCGATTATCTCTTGTTTTTCCTTAACACTAGGCTTGTTTTCTGAATCAAAAGTTTTAATTTTCATGGTTAATTATATTTTTTGGTTAACAAATAATACTTCAGCTAAGTAATAATGGTATTACAAATAAATTCTCAATAGTAAAATCTGTACAAAATCATCTAAGCAAATCACAACAAATAGTTTAACGCATTTGCAATTATAGGATATTCAGCTAAAAATTAGAATAAATTTAAGATCATAACACTGAAACATCCTTGTTCATTTCATAAACAATATGCAATAATACTGAGTTTATTCGAAATATGCAAGTAATTTTAACAAATAGCCTTATCTTTTTCAAGTTTTTAACATAACTTGAAACAAAGGAAACTAATTATAAACCATATCCTTAATCTAATCTTCACTTTCTTTGTTTCAAAAAACCTAAATCTTTGTTTTCAAACTATTCTTATGTCACTAGTTTGTTTCCTGACTTTGACTAATCTTTTTACCATATTTTGTTTTAATCGCCATATCAAATTATTATAGCTTTTTGGGCAGATTTTATGGTGTCTCAAAGTAAAATTACTTATTTTTGCTGCATGTATATATGCAAAAAATCAAATACAATAAGCTTTGACAAGTTGAGAGAGCATTTATTATAATAAAAATGGTTAAGAGTTAGGAAGCAAAATTTCGTTTCCAATCTTCTAATACTATTCACAAAAACAAGCCCGAAAACAAGACAAAATTAAAACGCTATAATAATTTACTGAAACGCCGTTTAAAAAAAATAAAACGAAGATTCAAGAAATTAAAACGGCGTTTCATTAAGACCCCATCTTTTCAAATTTATATCCCATCTTTTTTAATTTATATCCCATCTTTTTTAATTTATGTCCCACCTTTTTTCTCAAAGA
>DUQY01000214.1 GCA_012837565.1 Bacteroidales bacterium
CAAAAAAACATGTTGAAATAACATTCCAGGAAGCAAATCATCCTTTTTATAACATAAAACCAAGGGACTCAATTTCAATTCCAAAATCAGTAACAAACAACGGAGTAACATATTATATTAATTCAATTGGAAACAAAGCCTTTTGGGGTTGTGTTAACTTAAGCTCAATAAATCTACCCAACTCCATAGTATCAATTGGAGATAATGCTTTTGACTATTGCATAAGCTTAAAAACTATTAACCTACCAAAATCTATTATTTCAATAGGAAAAGATGCCTTTTGGGGATGTATTAGTTTGGTCTCAATTTCTCTTCCAAGTTCTACAAAGTCAATTGGAGAAAATGCTTTTAAGTACTGTATATCATTAGACTCTGTAACATTTAACCCAATAAGCTGTAATTATATGGGTTCTTTCAAGCATCCTGTCTTCGAAAACACTAATAAAGTTACAACATTAATCATAGGTGACAAGGTAGAGTCAATTCCAGATTATGCCTTTTACCATTTCACCAAAATACATGATGTCGATTTCCCTAATTCTCTAATCTCAATTGGAAAATCAGCTTTTGATAGCTGTTATTACTTAAAGTCAATTACCCTTCCTAATGCCCTTACCTCAATTGGAGACAATGCTTTTAGGAACTGCTCAGGATTAAGAAGTGTTATTTTTAATTCTGAGAACTGCAATTATTTTGGATCAGACAAAGCTTTGGTTTTTGAAAGCTGTGAAAAGATAACATTCTTAATAATAGGCAATGATGTAACCAATATCCCTTCTTATTCATTTAAAGGAATCCCAAATTTGAAATCCATTTATTTAAACCCCATCAAACCCCCAAAATCTCAATCAAGCTCATTTGAAGGATTATCCAAAATGACATTATTATCTGTTTCTTGTATATCTTTAGAAGACTATAAAACATCTGACAATTGGAATAAATTTACCAACTATAGGGTAATAAAAAAGACCCATACAATTAACACATCAATTTGTCAAGGTGAGTTTTATAAAGACTATGGAGTTGAGATAGATTCTGCTGGAACATATCATATCATACATACTTGTGATAGTGTTATTCTCAACCTAAGTATTAAGCCAATATCAACCAAATCATTAGAAGACTCAATCTGCCAAGGTGAAACATATTCTAATTTTGGATTTAATTTTATCGCAGACAAATCAGAAGTTTACACACAAAACTTACAAAAAGCAAATGGTTGTGATAGTATAATTACATTAAGCCTTAAAGTTAATCCAACTCAAACAACATCCTTTAAAGCCACAATATGTCAAGGAAAAACCTATAACTTAAATGGCTTTAATGAAAGAAAAACAGGTCTCTATACCCAAGAACTTAAAACAAATAAAGGTTGTGATAGCATTGTTAATTTAAACCTAATAGTTAACCCAACTTATAACGATAGCATTTATAAAATAATATGCCAAAGAGAAACCTATAACTTAAATGGATTCAACGAAAGAACTGATGGTTTTTATACTCAAAACCTACAAACAATAAACGGATGTGATAGCATAGTAAATCTTATACTTATTGTAAAACCAGTTTATAACGACACAATTTCAGCAATCATATGTCAAGGAGAAAGATATAATAAATTTGGATTCAACCATAGCATAAAAGGCACTTACACTCAATACCTTAAAACAATCAATGGTTGCGACAGCATAATAACCTTAAAACTAAATCTCAACCCAACCTATAACATTAATTTTGACGCCGTAATCTGTAAGAGGGAAACCTACAACTTAAATGGTTTTAATGAAAGGGAAACAGGTCTA
>DUQY01000215.1 GCA_012837565.1 Bacteroidales bacterium
GGTTATATAATTGTTATTGTTAAGCATTTCGTATAGAATATAATTGTTTAACGCTGCAAATGTATATAATTATTTATAGATTACAAAATAAAAAAGGAAATTATTTTTAATTATATTCTGAAATCTGATTTCTTTGTTCTGATTTAAGTTTGTAGCTTTAAAGAATCTTTGTTTAGGTGTCGAATAGTTAGGGTCAGGAGGTTATTCTTCCGATTTTAATTGTCTTGCTTCCCAAAGTATTTGAATTGGATGAAGTGCATTTATATCTATGGAATGTTTGATATGATCTCTGCAACTTGTTCCTGGTGCTGATATAATTGTATCGGTTTCTGCCTTTAATATGGTTGGGAATAGTATTTGATTACCAATCTTTTGGGATATCTCATAATGCTTTTCCTCATAACCAAAGCTACCTGCCATACCACAACATCCACTTTGTATAACCTCAACTTCATAGTTTTCAGGTAAAGACAAGACTTTTTCCATTGCACTTGTACCAATTAATGCCTTTTGTTGGCAGTGTCCATGAAGGAGTATCTTTCTTCTTTGGCTGGTGAAATCCTCCTTAACTATATTACCTTTGTCGATTTCGCTTGCTAAAAATTCATCTATTAGGAATGCATTTTCGATAATATCCTTAGAAATAGATTTGTTTTTACTAACTATTAATGAGGGGTATTCGTCCCTAAAGCTTAGAATTGTGGAGGGTTCTATTCCAATTAAAGGTGTTTCTGAATTAATTAAACCCTCTAATTTGCTAATATTCCTATTAGCTATTGTCTTTGCCCTCTTAACCATACCTTTTGAAATAGCAATCCTTCCACTTTCTCTTATAGGAGTAAGCTTTACTGTATAACCCAATGATTTTAGAAGTCTTAGGGCAGACAATCCGATATCAGAGTCTTGATAATTTGTAAACTCATCACTAAAGAAATACACTATTCCCTTATTTCCTATATCGTTATTCGATATATTATTCTCCTCTTTAAATAGTTCTCTAAATGTTTTTTCATTTAATGTTGGTAGGTTTCTCTTAGGAGAGAACTTCAAAACATTCTTAATGATAGCTGATGTTGCCTTATTAGTAATTGTCCAATTATATAATTTAGGGAAAAGTGAGCCAACTTTTTGGAATGTTGTCAAGTAATTAATTAACAATATCCTAAGTGGAACTCCATTTGCATTATAATAATGTTGTAAAAACTCCGATTTCAGCTTAGCAATATCCACATTTGAAGGACATTCATTCTTACATCCCTTACAAGAAAGGCAGTTATCTAATATCCAGTATAGCAAATCATTATCGAAAGGATTGCCTTTGGTAGGGTTTGTGAAGAACTCTCTAAGTGCATTTGCTCGTGCCCGAGGGGTATATCTTTCATCCTGAGTTGCTCTATAAGAAGGACACATGGTATTAAGAAACTCCACTGACTTTCTGCAATCAGAACTTCCATTGCACTGCTCAACTGCGGACAGTAAGCCCTGCTCTTGTTCAAAGCTATAGTAGGTCTTAATCTCATTTAACTTAGAGGGGTTGTATTTACCCTTAAGTTTCTTACCTAATTCACTTGAATACCTTAGTGAAGTATTCATAGGTGGCGTGTCGATTATCTTACCTTTATTGAATATATTATTCTTATCGAATAGTATTTTCAAGTCTTTCATCATAGAATAGACCTCTTGGGAATACATTATCGGAATATATTCACCCCTTAACCTACCATCTCCATGTTCTCCGCTTAAACTTCCACGGTATTTCTTCACTAAAAAAGCAACTTCCCTGCTAATTTTATGAAAAATATCAACATCTTCTTGCTTCTTTAGGTCAAGAATTGGTCTTAAGTGTAGCTCTCCTGTTGCTATATGTGCATGATAAACACAGGATAGATTGTATTTTTTTAGTATAACTTGAAAATCTTTTATATAAGCTGCCATATTCTTAGGCGAAACTGCTGTATCCTCAATAACAGAAACAGGTTTTGCAGAGCCAGGAACATTAGATAATAGTCCAAGACCTGCTTTTCTCAACTCCCAAACCTTCTTAATATCTTTGTTTCTAATAATAGGGTAGGTGTATCCTTTGTTTTCTTGCTTTAAATTAGCTATTATTGTCCCCAACTTCTTATCCAATTCCTCCTCTGTTTCCTCAGCTAATTCAATAATAAGTACTGCTTTTGGCGTCCCTTCTATAAAGAACATATTCTTCTTTTGTGCAATATTTCGTGCTGCTGCTTGCAAAACATTATCATCCATTAGCTCAATTGCAACTGGTTTATGCTCTAATGCAATAAGATTTCCTGCGAAACTATCTTCAAGACTTGAGAAATGAGCACAAATTAATGCTTTATAAGTAGGAGGTAGAGGCATTAAGTTGAGTTTAAATTCAAAAGCAAGTCCTAAAGTCCCTTCTGAGCCTGCAAAGACCTTAGAAAGATTGAATAACTTATTGCTTTGATACGAAAATACCTTATTATCAAATAGTTCATCTAAGGCATATCCATTGTTTCTCCTACTAATATCCTTTTCAGGGAAGGCATCCGTGATTTTATCCTGTGTCTCTTTATCTGAATATTTTTGCTTTATAGTTTTATATATTAAACCCTCAAGACTATTTTCTAATGTCTTTACTTCAAACCCCTCTTTATCAAGTCCTTTAAGTAAGACTTCTTCATTATTTGCTAAGAAAAGCTTTGTTTCAAGCAAGTGTTCACGAGTCGAACCATAGACAAGTGAATGCGAACCACAGCTATTATTTCCAACCATTCCCCCAATTGTACACCTGTTGGATGTTGAGGTTTCAGGTGCAAAGAAGAGATTATGAACCCGTAAGCTATTGTTTAACTCATCAAGTACAGCACCTGGCTCAACCCTTACCCATCTTTCTTCAATATTTACTTCCAAAATACGATTAAAATACCTCGAAAAGTCAATAACCAAACCATCCCCTACAACCTGACCAGCAAGAGAAGTGCCTGCCCCTCTTGGTATTAGTGTAATATTTGTAGCCTTTGCAAATTCAATAAGCTTCTTAAGATCATTCTTTGTCTTAGGATGGGCAACTCCAAACGGTATTTCTCTATACGCAGATGCATCAGTTGCATACACAACCTTTGAAAGTTCATCGAAGAATAAAGCTCCTTCAAAACCATCCTTTAGGTTTTTAATTTCCTTTTTTAGCTTTCTTTGCATTAGTTTTTGGCTTATTTGTTTTAATTGTCTCAGTTTTTTTAATAGAATTCTTTAATCCCCAGTCCCAAGACTTAGTTTCAAGTTCTTGGACAGCACAATTATCATTGAATTTAGGAAAGAAATCAAGTCCAGTCCTTCGTTCTATCTCTCTAATACTTACACTGTAATATATTAAATCCTCACTAAGTTTCTCATTTCTCATAATAAAGCCAATTGCCTTAAAGTCTGGATATGAAATATCAATAATAATCTTATAAAAACTATATGGAATTGAAACATTATTCTTTCCTATTTTCCCAATAATTGAATCAAGAATAGGACCCGCAATCACTATAATACTATCGTTTTCTTTAGCCCAATACCTCACTTTTTCCTCCAATTGCTTCCATTTACCAGCATTAAAGGAGTGGACTTGTGGCGATATATTACTCATAAGGAAGGTAATATCTTGAGCATCTTGAGAAAAACTCATATCAGCACTTGGACATATATGACCACGATCATATCCGGATTTGGTATAGTCAGAGGATGTTGCAGAAAGGGTAGAGATTTTCCTATCGATGCGGAAACGATTTGACCTAACAGAGTTATTCTGGTTCACAATTTCCTTAGTTAAAAGATAAGCAACCCAAAGACTTTGTTTATGCTCATCATAGTATCCAAGTTTATAGTAAGTATGATCAACAAACTCAAGCTTCTTTTTCTTTTTCTTCCCCTTATTATTTATATAATGATATGTAGGAATAGCATTATCAAGACTTAGAATTCTACCTAATTCCTGAGCAAAAACATTCCCAGAAATTAGAACAAAACCCAAAGTTATAAAGAATATAAACTTGCTGCCTTTCATATAAATGCAAATTTACTACATTATTACCTAATGACAATAAAAACATAGCACAAGAAACCTTGACAAAGAAATTTATTTCAACTAACAAATAAATTAAAAAAGCTCAGTACGATTATCAATTCTGAGCTTTAATACAAGTATAAACTATTATTTCTTCTTCCAGAACTCTGCTTCTACTGTAGATCTAAATATAATTTCGCTTTCAGTTCTATCGATATTTTCAATACCTAATGAATCTTTATTAGCATTTAAGTATGACGCTATTTGCTCATTTACTGTTTTAAATGCTTCTTTTCCTTTATAAACGAACAACATTTCAATGTATTCTGACTCATATTCCTCAGAAAACTTAAGAATAAAATCATATAAAGAAAACTCATCATTTAGTTTAGAGATTATTTTTTTTGTGTATAATCCACCTAACTTATCATTTACAATTGAATTCATAAGTATCTCGTTGTGCATTTCTTCTTGTATTTTAGTAGCTTTAGTTCAGCAAAAATACAAATTTTAATTTAAAAATAACTACAAAGTCTTATATAAAACATCAAAATGATAATAATAATTTGAAATAATATTTAAGTAAACTATTTTATAATATCAAGCCTATCCTTCCAATTACCATCTTCTTTTATCATTTCTTTAAGCATTTCTATGGCTAAATCCTCATCTATATTCGAGTGAACCAAGTCTTTGGAGCGGTAGAGGTTGACTTTATTATCGCCAGAACCAACGTAACCATAATGAGCATCAGCCATTTCTCCTGGGCCATTAACAATACAACCCATAACACCAATTTTAACTCCCACTAAGTGCGAGCATTCCGCCTTCACTCTTGCCAAAGCCTCCTCAATATTATACTTAGTTCTCCCACAAGAAGGGCAGGAAACAAACTCAGCCTTATAGATTCTATCCCCTGAGGCTTGGAGAATATCTTTTGCAATAAGAATTTCATTCTCAGGCTTCTCTGTTAAAGATACCCTTATAGTATCTCCAATCCCAATTGCAAGCATTCCACCAATCCCAATTGCCGACTTTATCCTACCATCCTGACCATCACCAGCTTCTGTAACCCCCAAATGAATTGGATAGTTCAAACCCTCTTTATCCAACATCTCACAAAGCATACGAGTTGATGCAACCATTATCTTAACATTGCTTGATTTTTGCGACAAAACTAGATTATCAAACCCAAGAGAATGACAAATCTTAGCAAACTCATACGCCGAAACAGCCATCGCATAAGGAGTATTTCCATAACGAGAAACCACCCTTTCGGAAAGCGAACCATGATTAGTTCCAATCCTAATTGCAGTATTATGCTTCTTACAAATCTCAA
>DUQY01000216.1 GCA_012837565.1 Bacteroidales bacterium
AATCCTATAACTCCGTAGAAGGCTCCAATACTTAGGGCGTCTCTTAGCATAGGTAATACTCCTATAATAAATATCCCTATTGCTTGGTAGGAAATTATGGTTAGTATTCCTGCTCCAAACATTAATAACATATTGCCTTTGGTTGGAAAATAAAGAAGGCTATTCATTATAATATAGGAGAAGATTAGCATAATTGAATAGATAAGGGTATAGGGTAGGAGTTTGCCAAATAATGCCTTGGGCATGGAGAAACCAGAACTCATTAGCCAATGCCTTGAGGTTTCAAATTTAAGCTCAACCCCAATTGTGTAGATTGTAGAGATTAAAGCCATTAGGAATATTAGCCCTGGCATAATAATGGAAGAAAGGTAGTAGGAATAATTCATAAGGGGGTTTCCTATTAGATGTGAGTCTATTCTTATGGGTTGAATATTTGCCATTGCCTTGCTTTCAGGCTCTCCCTTTGCTAGCCTTGTCTTAAGGTTTACCCCCGAGGACATGGTTACTAATATGGTATTTAATTCTTTCATTGCCAGCGAACCAGCTAAGTAGTGAGCATATTCGGTATAGAATACTACCTCTGGGCACTTTCCTGTTAGTAGGTCGGCTTGGAAGTTCTTGGGAATTAGTACAAAGGCATAGATTTTTTCTCTCTGCATAAGGTCCCTTGCTTCTTCAAAGCTTAGGGGTTTGTGTTTTATTTCACATGAGGGTCCTGCTCCAATATTCCTTATAATTAGTCTTGAGGTGGAGCTTTGGTCAAGGTCCACAACTGCTATTGGTAGGTTGGTTGGCATCCCCTTATTAAGGAAAGTACTAAAGAATAGAATTATAATAATTGGTATAAACACTGTCATCATAATATATATGGGACGTGATACCATCTTCTTTAATTCTCTCTTAATTACAGGGATTATTCCTTTTTCCATTTTCAATGGTTTTTTCGCTTTCAATTAATTATACTATTCTTTGATCTTGGTCCAGTTTATTATCACACTCATTCCTGGTCGGAACTCTTTGTTCTTTTCCAATGGTAATGCCCTAACTTCAAATGTACGGGTATCGTATTCGTCGGTTAGCTTGGTTGCCTTCCAAGTTGCATAGGAGCCAAGCACTTTCATATAGTCAACCTTTACCTTAATTTCCTTATTCCCAAGAGCAGGAACCCTAGCCGTTAAAACATCGCCTATCTTAATCTTACTTAGTAGGTCTTCTCTTATATTAAATGTAACCCAAGAGTCGTCTAAGTCTACAATATTCATAATAGGGGAGCCCGAACCAATAAGTTCTCCAACCTTAGGAAATATATCGGATATCTCACCCGAAATAGGTGCGGTTAATGTTGTTTCACTTAAATAAGAATATGCTTCACTAACAGCCCCCTTTGCCCTATTTACTTGTGCCTTTGCTGCTAGTATATCCTCGTTTTGTGCTCCATTTAAGGCCATATCGTATTGGCTCTTTGCTGCCTTAGTCCTCGAAACAGCTGCATTATACTGTGCCTCTACCTCGTCGAATTTCTGTGAGGTAATAACTCCTTTTTTGTGTAGGTTGCTCATCCTATCGTAGGTCTTCTTTCCAAAGTCCTCAGCAGTCTTAGCCATTTCCCACTGCTCCATTGCTCCTGCAATTTGTTCTTTTCTTGTTCCCTTTTGAGCCTTTTGGCTAATTGCCTTTGCAGCGTCTTGGGCAGCTTGGGCTTGGTCCAATTTGGCATATATCTCAGGAGAGTCGATAATTACTAATGTATCTCCCTTATTAACCCTTAGGCCTTCCTTGGTTCTTAGTTCTAGTATTCTACCTGGCAATTTGCCTGAAACTCTAACCTGGCTGGCTTCAAATTCTCCTTGTAATATAATTTGGCTTGGGGATAGGATGAAATATCCAAGTACTCCTATCACTATTACAGCAGATATTAATACTACAAATCCCATTACTAGGGTCTTATTTTCTTTCTTTTTCATAGAGCTTTATAATTTTCTTATTCTTTATTCTTATCTGAATTATTTTTTAATATTTAAGTTACCAAGTGATTTCTCAAGGTAGAGATTGGTCATTATGGAGTTAATATCGGCATCTATCTTCTCGCTCTTTGCCGATATATAGGCTGTCTGTGCCTCCATAAGGTCGGATGTTGTTATTATTCCATAGTCGAAACCAATAAGTGCATTGTCTAGGTTTTCCTTTGCATTAATAATATTATTCTTAGCCATAGTTTTTTGCTTGCTGGCCTCTCTTACCTTAAAATGCATTTGATTTATTTGTAATTCCATCTTCTCCATTGCCTCTTCTCTTTCCAGCTCTGCTATCCTTACTCCAATCTTTGCAGTCTTTAGGGTTCGGTAGTTTTCTCCCCAATGAAAGATTGGAACTTGAATTCCAATACCAAAGCTAAACATACCGCCAAAGGACTTATCAAATCCATTAAATGTGTTTGGGTTGGTGCTTAAATAATTACCTGTTCCAACAATATTTGGAAGGTATTTTGAAAATGCTACCCTCTCTGCAGATTTTGATATCTCAATAACATTATTGAGTAATTGAGTCTCTGTCCTATTATTTATTGCATTAGCAATATTAATATCATTATTTATTATAATCTCTTGTTCTAATAATTCATCTGAAAGATTAAAGTCTGTATCTATAGGCATGGAGCAGATTTGGCATAGGAGCATCTTGGAAAGCGAAAGACCATTCTCTGCCTTAGCTAGGGTCATCTCTGCTTCATTTAGCTTAACCTTTACTTTCAAAGCATCCGACTTGGTAGCCACACCCTCTTCTTCCATTGCCTCAACATTTGAGCTGGTCTTTAATAGTAATTGGTGGTATTCCTTTGCTAAGTTATACTTATTGACAAGTGAAACAACCCTCCAATAAGCCTCGTCAACCTCTACCATTAAATTTACCTGTGAATTATCTAATTGTATTTTAGCCATCTCCTCCATTGTTTTAGATATGCGGTATAGCTCCAATATCTTCCCTCCCATAAATATAGGTTGAGTAAATCCTATTCCAAGAGTAAATATGTTTTGAATATCAAACTCCATAGCTTCTTTAGGAAGTAGGGCATAGTCCTTGAAAATTATACTTTCAGGATTTGTTGCAGGATTAAATGGCACCCCATTCCTATCAAGTGGTCTACCATATTGGTCAAATTGATTTCCCATCTGGTCAGGTCTTAACGTAAAACTGCCATCAGGAGCCATTGTCCCCACAGGCAAAAGAGCATCTTCAGCCAAAAGAGATAAGTTTTTGGAATTATAGAGATATGTCCCTGAGGCTTGAAAGTTTGGAAGGAAGTTAGTAAATGCAATCTTTCTTTTCTCTTGTGCAGAGAGCAGTTTTTCTTCTGAAACCTTAATGCTCTTATTGTTTTTCAGAGCCATCTCCCTACAATCATTCAAAGTCAATGTGTTTTGAGCTACTAAATGATTCATTTGTATGAGAAAACTAAATACAATTAGTATTATCTTCTTTTTCATTTTCTACTTATTTATAATTTTTCACGCCTTAATAACTTGTGCAAAGGTAGTATTATTATATAAAACAAAAATAAAATCACCCTTAAAACTCAATCTATTGTATTATAGCTTATTTAAATACTCTAAAAAGTCAATCTATACTTCAATTAATCAATAATCTAAGCACTCAACTTATTGATTTTCTATATATGTTATACAAAAGGAATAATTAAAAGATATGTTGGCTAAAAGAAAGCGAATATTTAAATAAGGATAATAGCAGTTTTCTATGTCTTTTAGCTCTAAGGTTTGCTTCTTAAATAGGGGTATAAAAATCTATTATTAATATGGCAGTATGCAATTTATTAGTAATTTAATCTAAGAAAAGTAAAAAAATGCTTTTGTATCGAAAATTAATTCTAAATTTGTAGGAAGAAAACAAATTTATAATAACTTATTATATGAAAAACTTTATTACCTTTTTAGTGTTTGCTTTTGTTTTGTCATTTGCAATTAGTTTATCAGCTCAAGCACCCGCCAAAGACGTTGTTTACTTAAAGAATGGCAAAATTGTGAAAGATGTTGAGAAAATCATGAAAGAAAAAATAAGAGAAACGCAAGAAAGCATAACAATATAGAGATCCCACTGTTGCAACCCTGTGCTCATTCCTTATACCAGGCTTAGGTCAGGTATATAATTAATAGGGTTGGCCGCAAGTGTTGGTGCCTTGACCACTTGGATAGTTAGTATGGTTGATGCAAATAAGACATCAAGAAAAATAAACTATCGACTTGGATTTGCAAACATCAAATTAGGAGAGAAATCAAACCTTTCATTCAATCCAGATATCAAATTAGTAAATGATTATTCTTCAATATCTTCAAAAAATATTAGCCCAAGTTACGGCTTAAATATGAGAATATCTTTCTAAGAATTAAGTCATAAACAATATTCCATAAAACAAAATCAGGAAATCAACATCATAAGATGAGGTTTCCTGATTTTTTTGTTTTATGCTCCTACTTCATTCAAGTTCTCTAATTTCTTTTTCTCTAAGAATTCATAGATGCCACCTATGTGTTCGCGGACATTCTTATTGCCAAACTCGTAGACTTTATCTACTAGGCCATCAAGGAATTCACGGTCATGGGATACTATGATTGCGGTGCCGTTGAAGGCTTTGATTGCTTCTTTTAGTACTTCTTTTGAGGGTATGTCAAGGTGATTTGTTGGCTCATCGAGTATTAAGAGGTTAACGGGTTCTATTAGTAATCTGACCATTGCAAGACGGCTTCTTTCTCCTCCTGATAGTACTTTTACTAGTTTGTTTATGGCATCGCCTCCAAACATAAAGGAGCCTAGGATTTCTCTTAATCTAAGACGGACATCGCCCTTTGCTACATTGTCTACTGTCTGAAATACTGTTAGGTTTTCGTCTAGGAGGGAGGGTTGGTTTTGGGCAAAGTAGCCTATTTCTACGTTTGTGCCTATTTCTAATTTGCCTTTATATTCTATTTCGTTTAGTATACATTTTATTAGGGTTGACTTTCCTTCTCCGTTCTTGCCTACAAATGCTATTTTCTCTCCTCTGTTTACTACCATTCCTACTTTGTCAAGTACTAGGAGATCGCCATATGATTTTGATAGGTTTTCTATTTCGAGGTTAAGGGCTGAGGAGCGTGGGGCAGGGGAGAACTTAAGTCTTAGGCTGGAGGTGTCTTCTACGTCTATCTTCACTATTTCCATTTTCTCTAACAGCTTTACTCTTGACTGAACTAGGGTTGCCTTGGAGGCTGTTGCTCGGAATCGGTTGATGAAGGTTTTGTTTTCTTCTATTATTTTCTGTTGGTTTTCGTAGGCTCTTACTTGCTGCTCGTGTCTTTCTTGGCGTAGTTCTAAGTATTTTGAGTAGTTTACTTTGTAGTCGTAGATATTGCCTAATGATATTTCTATTGTGCGGTTGGTGATGGAGTCGATAAATATTTTATCGTGTGATACTAGTAATATTGCACTTGAGGTGTGTTTTAGGAAGTTCTCTAACCACTGTATTGATTCAATGTCAAGGTGGTTTGTTGGCTCATCAAGTAGGATTACGTCTGGGTTTTGTAGTAGGATTTTTGCTAGCTCTATCCTCATTCTCCAGCCTCCACTAAATTCGGAGCATTGACGGTTGAAGTCTGAGCGAAGGAAGCCTAGTCCTATAAGTGTTTTTTCAATTTCAGCTAGGAAGTTACCACTGTCCATTATCTGCATCTGTTCGTAGGAGTGGCTTAGTTTGTTTATTATGTCGCTATATTCGTCAGATTCATAGTCTGTCCTATCCGACATTTGTTTTGTTAGGTTGTCTATTACGTCTTGCAATAGGTTGATTTTGTCAAATGCTTTCTCGGTTTCTTCCATTACGGTTGTTCCCTCGTTGTGAATCATGTGCTGTGGAAGATAGCCTACTGATACATCATCTTGTGCTGTTATTTTTCCTGAGGTTGCTTTGTCTGCTTTTGCTATTAGCTTCAAGAGGGTGGATTTTCCTGATCCGTTTCTTCCTACTAAGCCTATCTTATCTTTTGAATTTACAAGAAATGTTATGCCATCTAATAATCTTCTGCCACTAAACTCGACGGTAATTTGTTCTACTGAAATCATCTATTTTTATTATGAATTTATGTTTTGTTTCCTAGCCCTGATGAATCGCTGTTTTAAAAAATTCTTTCTTCGTTTCACGGAATTAGATCTTTGATTCAGCAAATCCTTTCTTTGATTCATTTTCTTCTTTCTTTGTTCTGTTTTTAGGGCTTAAAAAAAGAATGTATTAGAAAAGAAAAAAGGCTGATTAGAAATTAATCTTACAGCCTTTTTTCATATTAATTTTATTGTGTTTGTGTACTTACAAAGGTTTTATACTTCGCAGTTCTTACAATCACTAACTATTTTGTATTTTGCTAGTGAAGCTTCTTCAAAGTTCATTATGAATGTTGCTGCTTCTTCAACTTTCGATTGTCCCATTCTAATCATTAGCTCTGCTGAGTTAGTGAATGAGTTGCATCTGTTTGCGTCAATTACTAGTAGGTGTCCCATTATTAGGTAACCACACATCTCAACCAAGCGACGTGCATTGAAGTCGTAGAATTCGGAGTTTGAACCAAATGAGTTAGCTCTCTCTTGTGCTTCTTCGAAACGTTTACGCATAGATACTAATACCTTCTTCATTGTTGAGAATTCAGGACCAGCTTTCTTTGCTTCGTATTCTTTGATTAGGTTGATATATCCTCCGTTGATTACTCCACGAATTGCTGCTACTACTTGAAGTTGTGATGTTCCTTCATAAATTGTTAAAATACGAGCATCACGATACATTCTTTCTACTGCGTAATCTTTCATAAAGCCTGAGCCGCCATGAACTTGGATTGCGTCGTAGGTTATTTGGTTAGCATATTCTGATGTGAATAATTTAAGCATTGGGGTTAGAATATCTGCAACACGTTGATAAGATTTAAGTGCTTGTCTTTCTTCTAGTTCAAGCTTGCGTTCTTTTGCAATTGCTTCGTATGATTTGTAGTAATCGATGCAACGTGCAGTTTCATAAAGCAGGGTACGACTTGCGTCTGTCTTTGCTCTCATGTTTGCTAACATTTCGTAAACTCCAGGGAAGTTTAGTACTGGTTTTCCAAATTGTTCTCTTTCTTGAGCATATTTGAAAGCTTCTCTATAAGCTGCTTCCGATAAACCCACTGACTGAGCTCCAACTCCCAAACGTGCACCATTCATTAAGGACATAACGTATTTGATAAGTCCCATTTTTCTGTCACCAACAAGTTGTGCTGGTGCATTATTGAATACTAATTCACCTGTTGGTGATCCTTTAATACCCATCTTGTTTTCAATACGACGAATGGTTATTGCTCTGTGTTTTCTGTCATAAACAAAATAAGATAGTCCACGACCGTCTGTTGTTCCTTCCTCCGAACGAGCCAAAACAAGTTTAATGTCTGCATCACCATTAGTAATGAAACGTTTTACTCCATTAAGTCTCCAACAATCTCCTTTTTCGTCCCACGTTGCCTTAAGCTGAACTGCTTGAAGGTCAGAACCAGCATCTGGCTCAGTTAGGTCCATTGAACAGGTAAATCCTTGGTTTATCTTAGGTAGAAATTCGTCTTTAAGTTCTTTTGATGCATATTCGTAGATGGTTTCTGCACAGTCTTGTAATCCCCAAATGTTTGCAAATCCACAGTCTCCACGAGATACTATTTCTGCTGCCATTACATAAGGAACATAAGAGAAGTTTAAGCCACCAAATTCACGAGGAAGGCTCATTCCATATAGTCCTGCATCACGTAGGGCTTCGTGGTTTTGCTGAGTTCCTTTTGCGTAAACTACTGCATTATCTACAATTGTTGGGCCATCGTGGTCAACACTTTCTGCATTTTCAAAAAGTATTTCGCCTGATATTTCTCCAACTATCTCTAAAGTCTTTTCGTAGCTATCGAGTGCATCTTCAAAATCAGAAGGAGCATAATCGTATTTTCCATAATCAGCATAATTACGTTCCTTTAATTTTACAATCTCTTTCATCGTTTCGTGATGAAGATGGAACTTTAAGCTTTCATTATCATTAAAAAAATTAGCCATATAATTAATCTTTAATTGTCTTTATTACTTTAATAACTAAACCTTTTGCTAGTTACTAATAATTATTTAGTATTAGATTTATAATACTTTATCATCTTTGGCAATACTTCCAATACATCTCCAATAATTGTATAGTCTGCAATTTTATTGATGGGTGCATTAGGGTCGGTATTGATAGATATTATCTTAGATGAGTCTTGCATGCCTACTCTATGTTGTACAGCTCCTGAAACTCCACATGCAATGTAAAGTTTAGGACGAACTGTTACTCCTGTTTGACCAATTTGTCTTTCATGTTCAGTCATACCAGCATCAGATGCAGCGCGTGTTCCTCCAACTTCTCCTTGAATAACATCTGCTAATTCGTGAACAAGCTTGAAGCCTTCTTTTGAACCCATTCCGTAACCACCACAAACGATGATTTGAGCTCCTTTAATATTGATTTTTTGTTCTTCTATATGACGTTCAATTATCTTTAAGCAGAAATCATCATTCTTTGTGTAGTCTTCAACCTTAAGGAAGTTTATTACTCCTTTATGATTACCACTTAAAGTTTCTTTCTTCATTACTCCCTCACGAACTGTTGCCATTTGTGGTCTGCAGTCAGGGTTGATAATGGTTGCTATGATGTTTCCTCCAAATGCTGGACGTATTTGGTATAGAAGGTTTTTATATTCTTTTCCTGTTTTGTTTTCGGTATGGTTACCAATTTCCAAGGTTGTACAGTCTGCTGTTAGGCCTGTACGAAGAAAAGATGCAATCCTAGGAGCTAGGTCACGTCCAACGGATGTTGCTCCAAAAAGTGCTATTTCTGGTTTCTTTTCTTGGAAAAGCTTAGTAACTATTGAAAAATGTGGAAGGGTTTGATATGGGAATAGGCGGCTATCTTTTGCGTAGTTGATGATGTCAACACCAAAAGGATAAAGAATTGATTCAATGTCTTTGATTTGGTCACCACAAACAATAGCTTCCAATTTAACACCTAATTCATCAGCAAGTTTTCTACCTTTAGAAACAAGCTCCAAGCTTACATCGGCAATTAATCTTTCCTCTGTAACCTCACAATATACAAATACATTATTCATATTTTATTTTCCTTTTCTTGTTTATAAAAGATTTAACCTAAGATATGAGAAGAAATAAGCTCTTTCATCAAGTCGTTTATATCTTCATCTTTAGGCGTAAGAATCTTACTTTCTTTTTGTGTTAATACTACGTTTTCTATCTTCTTAACCTTAGTTGGAGAACCTGTTAAGCCAAGACGACCATCCTCTGCCATAATATCTGCGGCTGACCACTCATCAATCTTTAGGTATGGTTTTTCATTCCAAAGTGCAGAGTAATCTTGTCCAAGTTCTTGAAGTTCTGAATTGCTTTTAGCTTTCTTGAATTTCATTAGAAACTTAGCATTACGTGCACGACATTCTTTTGCAGAACCATGAACTGTAATTAGGCAAGGATATTTACTTTCAACAACTTCAACACCATTTTCAAGACGGCGTTTGATTTGAATTTTCTTCTCATCTACTTTTATTACCTCTTCGGCATAGGTTATTTGAGGACATTCAAGCTTTTCAGCCGTTTGTGGTCCAACCTGAGCAGTATCGCCATCAATTGCTTGACGACCAGCAATAACTAAGTCAAATTTACCTAGCTTCTTTACTGCTTGGGAAATAGTATATGATGTAGCTAGGGTGTCAGATCCTGCAACCTTACGGTCAGAAACTACAACTCCTCCATCTGCACCACGATACATAGATTCACGCACTATTTCAGCAGCACGAGAAGGTCCCATTGTAATAATTGTGATTGTTGCATCTTTAATATTATCCTTAATATGTAATGCCATCTCTAGTGCATTCAAGTCTTCTGGATTGAAAATAGCAGGTAAAGCAGCTCGATTTACAGTGCCATCTTCTTTCATAGCATCTTTTCCGACATTTCTTGTGTCAGGAACTTGCTTCGCTAAAACGATGATTTTAAAACTCATTGTTTCTTAATTAGTTAATAAATAAACGAATTATCCAATATGCAAAGATACAAAAATTGAACAATCTAACTATAAATTAAAAAGTTTTATGCTTAATTTGAAAAAGTAAACACAGGAAATTAGTACAAAGATATACATTGTTATATTAAGTATTTATCTTTTTATTATCAAATTTTGGTTTGAGATAGATTAATTTAGTATTTTTGCAACTTATAACTTTAAAAAGATTTAAAATATGAAATTACTTCAAGGAAAAGTTGCTCTTATTACTGGTGCATCTCGTGGAATTGGCAAAGCAATTGCTGTTCGTTATGCACAAGAGGGTTGTAATGTGGCTTTCACAGATATAAAGAGAGATGAAAATATGGAGTTATGCGAAAAGGAATTGACTGCTTTAGGTATTAAGGCTGTTGGTTTTGCTTCTAATGCTGCTTCTTTTGAAGATAGTGCTAAATTAGTTGAAGCTGTTGCTGCAGAATTTGGCAGAATTGATATATTAGTTAATAACGCTGGTATTACTCGTGACAACCTATTAATGAGAATGACTGAAAAGGATTGGGATTTAATTATGGATGTTAACCTTAAAAGTGTTTTTAATCTAACTCATGCTTGTCAAAAGATTATGCTAAAACAACGTAGTGGTTCAATTGTGAATATGAGTTCTGTTGTTGGTGTTAGTGGTAATGCAGGACAATCAAACTATGCTGCTACTAAGGCTGGCATAATTGGTTTCACTAAGAGTATAGCTCAAGAACTTGGTTCACGTAACATTCGTTGCAATGCAGTTGCTCCTGGTTTCATAATCACAGATATGACAGGTCAATTGCCAGAGGATGTGCGCCTTGCTTGGGAAAAGAAAATCCCATTACGTCGTGGAGGTTCTCCTGAGGAGGTTGCAAAGGTTTGTGTTTTCTTAGGAAGTGACCTTTCAAGCTATGTAAGTGGTCAAGTTATTAGTGTTTGTGGTGCAATGAACTGTTAAAAGTTTTAAAAATAAAATTATTATATTATGATGAAGAAAAAATTCGATCCAGCAATGGCAATTAACTCTGTTGCTGAAATATCTCCAGAAAGAGGTATCAATCCAAACGTTAATGATTCAGCAACTTTTTGCTTTCCAAAAGGTCAAACAATGACCGATACTTTTACTGGTGATGTTCAAGGATATTATCTTTATTCAAGACATTGGAATCCATCAAACCTATCTCTTTGTAATGCTCTTGCAGCAATGGAAGGAACTGAGGCTTCATGGGTAACAGGTTCTGGTATGGGAGCAATCACTTGTGCTTTACTACAATGTGCTCAAAAGGGCGACCATATAGTTGCTTCAATGACTGTTTATGGTGGAACATTTGCTTTTCTAAACAACTATGTAAAAAGATTTGGTATTGAAGTTACTTTTGTTGACACAACCAATCTTGAACAAGTTAAGGCAGCTTGCAGACCAAACACAACTGTTATCTACACCGAAACAATGTCTAATCCACTACTTAGGATTTCTAATATTGGAGAACTAAGAAAGATAGCAGATAATGCAGGTGCAAAACTTATTGTTGACAATACTTTCACTCCAATGGTTTTCTCTCCTTATGTTTTAGGAGCTCACATCGTTGTTTATTCAATGACAAAATTTATTAATGGAAAGAATGACTGTGTTGCTGGTGCAATTTGTGGTGACCAAGACTTTATTAACGCATTAATTGACGTTAATGATGGAACTGCAATGCTTTTAGGACCAGTTTTAGATAGTTTCCGTTCAACATCTATCCTTAAAAATCTTTATACCCTTCATATCCGTATGCAAAAACATGGTGAAAATGCTTTGTATCTTGCAAAAAAGTTTAACGATATTGGTATTAAAGCTAACTACCCAGGACTTGAATCACACCAAGACCATAAACTAATGGTTGATCAAATGAATAAAGGATATGGATTCGGAGGTATGATTTCAATTGACCTTGTAACAGCAGAAAAAGCAAATGCATTTATGGAAGCTATGCAAGATAAAGGAGTTGGATACTTAGCTGTATCTCTTGGATATTTCCGTACTCTATTTTCATGTTCAGGAAAATCAACATCATCAGAAGTTCCAAAGGAATACCAATCAGAAATGGGTATGAGTGAAGGACTAGTTCGTTATTCTGTTGGTCTTGATAACGACATGGAAGCTACATTTGAAGTAATTCTTTCTGCATTAAAAGAACTGAAATACGTTTAAATAATAGTTGAAATTTAATTTCAATCACATTATCCCTATTCATTTAATTATGAATAGGGATTTTTCTTTCCCAGTACTTCGTTTTGCTTCTTGACTTTGACAAGTCTTTTTACCGTATCTTGTATTAATTGCCATATCAGATTATTATAACTTTTGCGACATATATATATACGTAGAAAATCAAATAGATCCCCAAAGCATTCCTACTCTCAAGTAGTTTTATTATTACTTATAAGTGAAGGAGTATATCCTTATCAAAAATACAGTGAGCTTTGGCAAGTTGAGAGATCATTTGTTATAACAAAAAAGGGGTTGGAGTTAAGACGCAATTCTTCGTTTCCAATCTTCTAATACTAGTCATAAAAACAAGCTTGCAAAAGAGACAAAATTAAAACGCCATAACAATTTACTGAAACGCCGTTTTAAAAAAATGAAACGGCGTTTCAAGAAATTAAAACAGCGTTTCATAAAGACCTAATCTTTATCCATTTACATCAAGTCTTTTTTTCCGTGTTTTGTATTAATCTTCACATCCAATTATTATAACTTTTTGCGACATTTTTTTGGGTTTCGTATAGTAAAAGTCAAAGGAACACCAATCAGAAATGGGTATGAGTGAAGGACTAGTTCGTTATTCTATTGGTCTTGACAACGATATGGAAACTACATTTTAAGTAATTCTTTCTGCATTAAAAGAACTGAAATACGTTTAAATAATAGTTGAAATTTAATTTCAATCACATTATCCCTATTCATTTAATTATTGATAGGGATTTTTCTTTCCCAGTACTTCGTTTTATTTTTCTGATACTTGTTTTAGTTTTTCTCAAATCAAGTTTGTTTTCCTAAGTCTTTGTTTTAAAACATTAAGGTGGCAGGTAGTTATTTTGTTCATATAGTCTTGTTATTCAATAGTTTTGTCTTCATTTATTCTTTTGTATTCTCTTTTTCTGTACGATTTATACAAATTTATTTGGCGTTATGAACATAAGTTCGTAACTTTGCAGTGTAATTAAAACATAATAGACTAATGGCAAGACCTCAAAAGACAAGAAAACTAACTAGTGTTCCAAGCATTTCTGGCTTTAGACCCTATGGTAATAACATTAGAGGTGGGCAAAAGAATGCAGTTTTTCTATTATTAGAAGAATACGAAGCTCTTAAGTTAAACGACTATGAACATCGCATACAATGTGACGCAGCTCAAATTATGCAAGTCTCTCGTCCAACTCTAACGCGTATATATATGTCAGCAAGGCAAAAGATTGCAACTGCATTTGTTGAAGGAAGACAGATAATTATAGAAGGAGGAAAGGTAGAATATACTAAGGGATGGTTCTCGTGTAATGATTGCTTGTGTACGTTCGACAAAATGGAAGAACATGATTTGATATGTCCATTATGTAAGAGCCAAAACCTTGAAGAATATATTGATGAGCTTATGATGGGAGAGGCTACCGAAAAAGAGAAGCCTGACGAAGAATTTGGTAGAAGGAAGTTTAGACATAGGGGACATAGTAGAGATAATAATATATAAACCAATTAAAAAATAAATAATATGAAAGTAGCAATAACAAGTAGAAGTAATTCTATGGATAGTTTGTTAGATCCACGTTTTGGACGTTGTGCTTATTTTGCAATACACGACACCGAAACAAAAGAAACAGAATTTGTAAAGAATCCAAATATGGACGTAAATGAAGGTGCAGGTCCTTCGGCTGTAAAGTTTATCGCATCCTATAAGGTTGAGAAAGCTGTTGCAGGTGAGTTTGGATTTAAGATAAAATCACTGATGAATCAAGTAAATATTCAGATGATAGTTATTCAAGAAGAAAAGACAATTAAAGAAATTGTCGATATGTTAAATAAATAATTATAATATGCCAAACAGAGACGGATCAGGCCCAGAGGGTCAAGGAAGCGGAACTGGCCGAGGAATGGGCATTTGCGGGTCAAATGTTAATTCAAGCCCAGAAACAGAATCATTAAATAATAAACGTTTTGGTAAGAGAAATGCTTGCCAAGGCAAAGGTAGAGGAAACAGAGGTCAAGGTTTAGGACAAGGTCAAGGACAAGGTCAACAAGGACAAGGTCAAGGTCGTGGTCAGGGACGTGGTCAAGGTTTCAATAATTAATTAATTTGAAAATTAAGCGATAGAGCTATAAAGTATAGTCCTATCGCTTTTTTATATTTAATATTTCATTTTATGAAAAAACGTATTGCAATACCAACCGAAAACGGTGTTTTATGTTCACATTTTGGACATTGTGAATCATTCTATATAGCAGATATAGAAAATAATAAATTAGTAGCTAGTGTTTTTGTTACTCCCCCTGCACATGAACCAGGTTTGTATCCAGCTTGGGTAAAAGAGCAAGGAGTGAGTGAAGTTATTTGTGGGGGAATAGGTCAAAAGGCAAGAGATTTATTTGATGCACAAAGTATAACTGTATATTATGGAGCTGACAAGAAAGATCCTGAAAATTTAATTCAAGACCATTTAAACAATATGTTGAAAACTGGTCAAAACGAATGTGACCACTAATGAATATAGCTATAGCAAGTGGTAAGGGAGGCACAGGGAAAACCTTTGTCTCCACTAACCTTTTTAAAACTTTTCAATCACTAGGTCATTCGACCCTGCTGGTTGATTGCGACGTTGAGTGTCCAAACTCTTTATTGTTTTTCAATTTAAAGAAGTTATCTGAAACCAAAGTAGAAGAATATAGGCCAATCATTGATAAAGATAAATGTGTTTATTGTGGTTTATGTCACGAGTATTGTGAGTATAAAGCAATATTCTATGTGCCAGAACTAAAACAAATAATGCTATTAGATAATTTATGCCATGGTTGTAAAGCTTGTTCTGTTGCCTGTGAATATGGAGCTATTGAGGATTCTAGTACAGAGATAGGTAGTGTTTCTTTCTTTGCTGATGCCAATAAACATGTTTTTGTTGAAGGCAGGCTCAAGGAAGGAAAGATTGCTTCAATTCCAATCATAAAGGAAACTATAAAAGAGGCAGTTTCTTTGCCCTACGATTATGTAATACTCGATTCTTCGCCAGGAACATCTTGTCCTTTTATTCAAACTGCTGTTAGGTCTGACTATATTGTTTTGGTTGCAGAGCCAACTCCTTTTGGATTAAGTGACCTCAAACAATCAGTCGAAACCTTAGATTCTATTAACAAAGATTATGGAGTAATTATCAATAGGTCAGGACTAGGCGATATTGAAGTATATAATTATTTGCAAGAAAACAATATACCAATTATTGCTGAAATCCCTTTCTCAAAGGAAATAGCTCGTTATTATTCCGAAGGGAAGTTAGCTGTTTCTCATATTGAAGAGACAAAGAAATTATTCGAAAAAATCTGTAAAAAAATAATAAAAAATGGAACTAGCATTTCTTAGTGGTAAGGGAGGAACAGGAAAATCCTCAATATGTTCTGCATTTATATCCGTTGCAAAGAATGTAATAGCTGTTGATTGTGATGTTGATGCTGCAAACTTATATTTGATTTTCCCTCCAAAGAATACCATAGAAACTAAATATATATCTGGTAAAAACGCAATTATTCATCAAGATAAATGTATTGAATGTGGCTTATGTAAAGAATTATGTCAGTTTGATGCAATAAATATTGTAGAAGGAAAGTTTGAAATAGATGCAGTATCTTGTGATGGATGTGCTCTTTGTTATAGAAAATGCCCAACCAAAGCAATAGAGATGGTTGATTCGGACGATAGTAAACTTTATTTTGGTGATTTCCGTAATGGTTCTATCATCTATGGTAGATTATCGCCAGGAGAAGAAAACTCAGGTAAGTTTATTTCTGTTGTTAGAAGTCTTGCTAGAGAAAAGTCTAAGGAGCTTGGAATAGAGAATATCATTATAGATGGACCCCCTGGAATAGGCTGTCCTTTTATGTCAACAATTACTGGTGTAGATAAGGTAGTGGTAGTTACAGAACCTTCTATGTCTGGCTTAGTTGATTTGAAAAGAACCATCGATGTGGCTCAAAGCTTTATGGAAGAGATTTATGTTATTATTAATAAATATGACTTAAACCCAGAGGTTACTAATCAGATTAAAGAATATTGCTTAGAAAATAATATTGAAATTATTGCTTTTCTTCCATTCGATAAAGAGGTGGTAGATGCAATGATAAATGGTCAAACTATAATTGAATATAATAGTGAGTCTGATATATCTAATAGAATAAGAGAAGCTTATCAGATTATTTTTAAAAGTTAATCAAATTACAATACATGGAAAAAATAGCGTTAAAATCGATTAAAAATATTATTGTCGTTGCCTCTGGAAAAGGAGGGGTTGGTAAATCAACCGTATCGGCAAACCTTGCTTTGGGTCTTAGTAGAAAAGGACTTAAAGTGGGCTTAGTAGATGCAGACATTTACGGACCATCGGTTCCTGCAATGTTTGGTCTTGGAATGCAAGATGTGGCACAGTTCGAAGAAGAAGGTAAAACCAGAATACTTCCTGTTGAAAAGTTTGGAATAAAACTTATGTCACTTGGTTTCCTTGTTCCTTTGGAAAAAGCAATCGTTTGGAGAGGACCACTTGCTGCAAATGCTGTTAAACAACTTTTTACCGACGTTGTTTGGGGTGAGTTAGACTATCTAATTGTTGACTTCCCTCCTGGCACAGGCGATGTTCACCTAACAACAGTTCAAGATATTAGAGTAGATGGCGCAATTATTGTAACAACTCCTCAAGCTATTGCTGTTAATGATGCAAGAAAGAGTGCTGAGATGCTAACAAATGAGGGTTTAGCAATTCCTTTTATTGGTATTGTTGAAAATATGTCATGGTTTACGCCTCTTAATCATCCAGAAGAGAAATATTATATATTCGGAAAAGGTGGCGGTAAAATCATAGCAGAAGAGTTCTATACCACATTGCTAACTCAACTACCTTTAATTCAAGATGCTTTTGTTGATGGTAAGCTTAACCTATATATGAGCGATAAAACTCCTATGATGGCATTATTTGACGATCTTGCAGATAAGGTTATTGAGAAATCTAAGAAATAGAAATCTAATTTGATTTAATAATAAGACTAAGGAAAGAAGGGATAGATATAGAGAAATACTATGTTTGTTTTTTCTTTCCTTTTTTCAG
>DUQY01000217.1 GCA_012837565.1 Bacteroidales bacterium
AAATTAGATTTAAATAAAAATTATTATGAGACAGATTAATAAGAATATGATTATTAGTGTAGGAGTTATAGTGATAAGTATTATTTCATCTGGAATTATTTTCTTGAGTTGTAGTGATAGTTATTTGGAAAATACTTTATCAAAAGAAATTATAGCATGCAATAACGAAGAGCTACTTACAATGAATGAGTTCAAAATAGAGAAAATGGCCATAGAGCAAAAGTTCTCATCAGAACAAACGAACTATATTGCAATAAGATTTTTAGGAATACAAGAAAATCAGTATTACTTGAATTTAACAGAGAAAGATGCAATAAAATTAGGCATTTCGGAAGCAGACTTTGCAAGAATGCAAAAAGAAATTATTGCTGTTAATTTATTAATCAATGAATGGATTGACGATAAAATTGATTTTAAATTAAGCAATCCTGACTCTATAATTACAAATGATATGAACATATCACATAATATTATTCGATTAAAATCTGGGGTAGAGCCCAATGAAAGAATTAAATCTTTTTCAATTAATAATATGTACTTTTCAACAAGTTCATTTTTTGCACCAAGTGATGCAAATAGCGTTTCAATAACATGTTTGGGAGGTGGGTTGTTGACTGGATATAATGTTTATGTGAGTTCGTGCGGAAATAAGAATTCTAGTAATGGGGTAGGAGCATTAGGAACATGGTCAACCAGTATCAACCTCCCATGTTCTAATACAAACGCTACTGTTGGAGGAAGAACCACGAATTCCAATGGAGGTACATGTCGTTATTCATGGTGAAATAATTATAATTATGAACAAAATAATCTCAATTGCGCTTTTCCTGTATTTATGTCTTCTCATTAGTTGCAAGAAAACAACTAATCAAATACCTCAGAGCATTATTGACGAAATAGAGCAGTTATCCCTTACGTCAGATAGTTTATTAAGTCCAAGTCAGCTCTCAAATAAAATAAGTGTTTATATTATTCTGAAAGAAACAATAAAAATTGATGGTAATAGACTGGCTACTACAGCAACAGTAAACGATTTTAAGCAAAGAGGGTTATCAAAATATTACTATTATTACTATTTGAATAATATTGAAGAGATAAATTTAAATATGGACTACAGCCCTCGGAATATTAATGAAGTATACGATGAACTGATACAGGGATTAGAGACAAAACTAAATGCCCTTACTAATGATGGTATTCCATAGCGTATGAATTTAAAAGAACAACTCAAAATTAGTTGAACATTTGCAACATCTAACGTCTTGTTAATTTCTCTTCATATCTTCGAAATCGGACGTTTGCAATGTGAACGATAGTTTTTAGGGCGTAGCATACACTCTACATGTTTTATATGCATCAAAGCATATAAAAGACTCCAACAAAAAAAAAGACCGATCTAGCACCTCTGTCAGATTTATATACGCTTCGAACTTCTTGTTTGGTTTATGGCTGTATGGAGGTGTTAAGTGCTTTATTTAAGCAGATTGTTAGATTTATCGGGCAATAAGCTGTCCGATAAATCTTTTTTATTTTCACATGTCTAATTGTATCAGACAATTATAATGGAACATCTATACAAAATTCTTATATTCACATTATCCATCTTTTCTTTCGGCTGTTCTAATAAAACCAACAGTCCATTAGAAGAAGTGCTGGAACTTGCTGGTTCAAATAGAAGCGAACTAAAACAAGTGATTACTCATTACAAAGCGAACTTGGCTGATAGTCTAAAACTGAAAGCAGCTGAGTTCCTTATCTTGAACATGCCCGGGAAGTATACCGAAAGCTACAATGCCCCTTGGGAAGATATAGCAACAGTAAACATGCGTTGGAGTAGCTCTTCAAACAAATTTAAAGTGCAAGACACTTATAAAATAGGCAGCCTAATTAGACAGGACGACATCAAGCATATCACAGCAGACTATCTGATTTCCAATATAGATTTAGCATTTCAGGTTTGGTACGACAAACCGTGGGGGAAGTATATTTCATTTGATACCTTTTGTGAAGAGATACTTCCTTACAGGATTGGCACAGAACCAT
>DUQY01000218.1 GCA_012837565.1 Bacteroidales bacterium
CTCTAAAATCGGTCGGGTAATAAAGTGGGAGGTTGATCTTTTCGCGTAAGTCAATAACTCTCCAAACCCTCTTTGACCAAATAATATCTGACTCGCGTAAGGAGGGATATGGGATGGGCTTCTTGTTGGCAATATGCTCTTTTTCAAAGATATTATCCAATGGCCTAGCAGCTAAGATCTCTTCTTGTGCATTAGTTTGGATAAGGCCAAAACCGCATCCTAAAAATAGTAAAATAATAAAAATATGTTTTCTCATTGTGGTATGATTTAAAATCTTAAAACAGTCTGGTTAATCAATAACTAAGGCTATAGCCCCCAAAGATCGGGTACGACCGTCTGGACCCACTGCCTCAATATCAGTAATAAAAACTTGTTGTCCTCTTGATGTTCTTCTTAACATATCCTTTTGTTCATCGGTAAAGAAAGTACTATTGGAGTCGAAATTCCTAACATAGCCACTTATAGTAGTTGAAACACTAAACTTGGTGATTTTAAACTTAAGATCGAACTCAAAATTCTCCATGTCAGCTGCAATTCCCATTTGTGCAACTAAAAGTGCTTTGGGGATAGATCCTCCTCGCTGGTTATTTACCTTGGCAACGGGGTCAGGAACTCTCTTTACACGAAACACTTTATTACCTAATCTTTGCGTTTTCCCATCTATATCGGCACTTACGGAGATAACTGCGTCTTTACCAGAAGAGCCTTGATTGGGTTTTACTACATAATCACTTCCTTGCTTTGTTATCCGAGCATTACTAATATTAACTTTCAAATTTTCAGAAGCAATTCCAGGTGCAGAAATTTCCACTGGATTATCCACTCCTTCGTAAAAAACATTCATTTTTGTAGGTGAAATAACCACGTTTGGCTGCGCTACTATATACTCTCCTTTGACTTGACGAATATCATAAGTACCATCCGGTCTCATAACAGAAATATCACCTGACCAAGTCTTTTTTCCTACAGAATTAGCTGGAATCGTTAAAATCCCTCTTCCCTGATGTACATTTAATTCTCTTCCGTCAACTTTTACAATAGGAGGCTGAGTGGTATCACGTGCAGCCATCATAATTTCAGCATAATATTCTCCTCCACGAATAACATAATCAGACTTAGGAATAACCAAAGGCTCGATGGAGTTAAACTTAAATGATCCTTCGTCAATTTTCATGTAGAGATAACGAACCACATCTGACTGCATATTGCGAACATCAGTCTGAATTTGACTCAATAAAGTCATAGAAGCTGCCATTGGCACATTAGCAAACTTTTCGCTTTCCCACGTCTTTTGAACATTATCCTTCATGGGCGGAGGATCGGTATTCAATGTCTTGGTTATATTATTCAACAAGACAGTGTCCTCTTCACTTACAAAGCTTTTAAGAAGTTCCTTATAATTCCCAATGCGCTCTTTAAGCTCTTTACTACGAGCAGAGCCGCGTTCAGCTATCATTAGTTGTGCTGCGATATCTTGATTGGATACAGAAGGGTATTCATCCCCATCTTTATATTCGATACCATCTGCAGTCATTACTAAAAGTTCTTTTAAACTTTGTATATGGGCAACTAAGCTGTCCGCTTCAGTTTTAATCAACTGACTTTTGCCAAAGTTAGGAGCTACTTTAGTCTCATTCATTGCCATTGCACTGGCAAAGTCACCATACAAATAATCAATTTTAACCTCAACTGATTCTTTTGCTTGCAGGATACTTCGATCTACCAAAAGAAAAGCATCTAATAATTCA
>DUQY01000219.1 GCA_012837565.1 Bacteroidales bacterium
TAATAATAATTAATGGAATCACCAACCGTATGTACAGAATCCTTTCTGATTTCCTCAAAATCAAATTTTGCAGTTGGATCGGAAAAATAATCCTGCTTAACATGTTCTTTGATCAAATGAATTTCTTTGCTACCGCAAGCTGTCAATGCGATACTCAATGCAAAAAGTAAAATTTGCTTTTTCATAATTATAAGTTTTTAAATATATATGCAAGATAAGATACCATGGCGACAAAGTGTGTCGCTCTAAAAATAGTTTAAAATGTTACTCTCCTGCTAAATTGCTCTTTTGATAACGGTTATGCATTTATCAAAACCTCTGGTATCCTGAATGTTTAGCAGGGTATGGGCTATTCTAATAAGTCCATATTGTAAAGCCTTTATTAAAAATATCCTGAAAAATAAACCAACTTTTTATTTCGAAAACCAAATCGAAGGTTAAAAGGGCCTTCATAATAATTGACACCATTCACAATCCCTTTTGAAAGCAACACTCCAGATACATCTCTAACCAAATCAAATGACATGCCTGTATAATATCCCTCTTCTTTGTACCGCTTATATGACTCTCCATATTTTGCTGACAACTCTTTTTCCTGCTCTTTGGCATTCCTCTGCTTTTGTTCTTGCTCTTTATTTTCCGCGATTTTTTTATTTCTTGTATCGTGAATATTCTTTTTAATCCATTCTATATCACGTGCAAAGGAGGCTTCAGATGGCATGCCAATTAAAGATTGATCAGCTTCAACAATATCTATACGATGCATATATTTGTTTGTAAACATTGTAAAAGTATCAACACACAAATTATAATTATCGATTTCACTTCTTAGTATTTGATAATCTTTACTGGTAGGTATCTCTTTTTCCATTAGGTTAATTTCTTCAATACTGTTATTGTAGATAGTATTAAAGCTTTTTAATATCCTTTTAAACGAATCAGTTTTATTGTAGAGTAAAAATCTCTTCTCATCAAGCATATCTTCTTGCTGTAACCAATTCTGTTTCTTTTCGTTTTGTTGATTTGTATCTGCTAAATAATTTACTTTCCGTATTTCTGGGGTAGCACCCATTTTCTCTTGATAAGCTATAAACTCATCTATTGAATTGAATTCCAATAATTCATCCGTAATACTTGAGGATTCTAAAGATCTGTCGCTAAACTTAACAACAAGGTAGTCTCCTGTATAATAAATTGACAAGTCTATATTATTCTCAACACAATATATACCTGAATATCTTCCGATTATGCCTAACACCCAATTACCTTTAGGATATAGATTCTCAGCGATTAATTCATAATACTTTTGTTCTGGACGACCCTTTCTTTCAGAAGATATATAGTCTGCAATAGCCCTGCACTCTCCATTATTATTGGTTAAAATATAAAGTTTGTTTTTCCCATCTTTTACTAAAACATCATGATCAGACACAAAATCGCCTAACTGAATATTGTAATAAATTTTATCTGAGAAGTTTAGTTCATAATTCCGAGGCTGAACCATATAACTAGGAATACCTTCTAGCTGAGTCGTAACTTTACTCCTTAAAGAATTCATATTTGGCAACTCCGCCATTAGTGTATTAGCACAATTAAAATGGAGAAGTACTGCGAACATGGCAACTGCTTTAGTAAACAATAATGGTTGTTTCATCTTCATAAGTTTTTAAATTTACCAGCAAGATAAATGACTCGGATGACAAGAGGTGTCGCTCTAAAAAAACAATTATATACGGGCAATTAATTTCAACCTATGATGTTCGCTTTAAACCGCTGTGATACTAAATGTATTCTACAAAAAACAATTGTGCTTTTTTGAAATCGCATTTATACTAAGAAGAGTTTTGTAAAGCACTTCATGGCTAAAGCTCGTCAAGTGTCAGATTTCTATTGTCAAAAAAGTGTTGAGTGCTTTTACCATTAATGCTCAAGAGATAGGTATAGGCATCTGGACGTTTGAATCTACCCTTATACCTGAATACAGTCTCTAGCAACACATCATCCCCACGAAGCACAGCACTCTTAATCTGTGTCTCTAACCCCCTCCATTCGCTGCTGCGGTTCACACGATAAGCTTGTGGAAAAATATTGATACTCTCTGGCAGACCACCTGCTGAATCAGCAAGA
>DUQY01000220.1 GCA_012837565.1 Bacteroidales bacterium
CCCTTGTCTCTTGCCTCACCAATTGCTGCAGATATAGCAGGACGATCTATTGCGATAAGATTTTGCAACTCCTGTTTTAGTTTTTCCAAACCTTCCTCAGAATAATATTTAATTTTTGACATAATATATTGTATTACGAATTAAAAAGAATCGAAGACCCTTAATGAAAGGTCTTCGATTCATTTATTAAATTAAGTGTTTATATTACAACGAAATCACAAGACCTACAGTATGGATTCCTCCTCCAATCTTGGTCAATCTATATGCGTAATCAATTGATAAGTTAACTCCGTTTTTGTCATTTTTAGATTTTTGTATTGGAGCAACAATTGAAGCCCCAGCAGCAAAACCTGAATAAAGTGTTGTTGCACCTGCATCAACATCGTAAACACTAGTTGTTATAGCGTCTTCATATGTGTATGAAGAGCGCAGCATAAATATCTTTGCAAAAGAATACTCAAGACCTAATGTGTATTGGTCTTTTGAGAATGCCATTGATGCAAAGTTTAATGCAGTTGTTAATCGGTGTTTGTTTTCAGAAAATAGGAAGTCATAAGATGCTCCAATATTTAAACTTGAAGGGATTTCAAAGCTTTGAGAACGTTGTTCCAAAGACATTTGACGTCCGTAAAAGTCTGCAACAGTAGACAAACCGTCTCCACTATAACTCATTGCTGGTCCCCAGTTTTTTAGAGTTATACCGAATTTGATTTCGTAGTTTTCACCTGTTACATATTGGACACCTGCATCAATTGCAACTCCTGTTGCTGTAACGTTATCTATACCTTCATTTACAACCTTAACAGTTGCTCCCCCATATATTGAGGTTGAGAAAGCTCTTGCAAATGAAACTCCAATATTCATATTAGAAATTGAGAAGGTTCCATTATTGAACTCCGGACTATTTACTCTAGTTCTATCAATAAGTCCAAAACCCATTGAAGTAACTGAAATTCCAAGAACTCCATAGTCTCCAAGACTTTGTCCAATACCAAATGAACTAACTCCAACTCCTGAGTTGTCTAACCAATTGTTGTAAGAAAAGTTAGCCTCAGTTCCTGAAATACGTCCTAAACCTGCAACGTTAGAAAAAAGTGCGTCTATACCTGTACCACAAGCAGTGTTAACACCGCCCCAACCAGCACTTTTAGCCCAAGGGTTTATCAAAAGCGACCCTGCACCAGCAGTCCCTCTTCTGTCATCGTTCCCTGCTTTTAGATTCAAGTTGGAGAATAGTAAAACTCCTAACGTGATAAAAGCAAATATTCTATATATATCTTTCATATCTATCTTATTTAAAATATTTCAATCTTTGCTGGTTAATATTATTGGAATGAATTTAAGTCAGTTGGACGTAAAGCGCCAAACCATTTAATTATCTTCTCACCAACACCATCAGCTTTAATATGTATCAAGTACGCACCTCCTGAGATTGGTAATCCTTTATGATTCTTTAAATCCCAATCTATTGATGTTAGTGCTGAACCTGTTCCTGAAACTAGGCTTCTAGATGGTCCACGTAATTTTCTAATAACAGTTCCATCAACTGAATAGATAGTTACATAGCAATCAGGTGGCAAGTTACAAATCTTAACAAGGTTTTCAACTTGGTCTCCTTCATATGTTGAAGCTGCAAAATAAGGATTAGGAACAACAGATACTTGATCTAATTCAGATTTAGCTAATTCAAGATTACCAACTGTAGTTGCAATATCATTAGTTATTGTAAATTCATACATAGGGTAGTTGTCGTTCTGAGGAGATATAGCACCACCATTAATGTTGGTGATATAATTCTTCTTATATGGTTGACGTACTCTTAGTGAAACTTTAACATCTGTTGGGATTTCAGCAAAACGATTTTGATCGAATGCTGTTGCAAGTGGCATACCAACCCACATTACAGAACCAAATACTTCCATAACTTCTGTTAGATTATCATTTTTGTAATCGTTATATGGACTAGTGTTTGTAAGAGCTAATGATTCTAGCTTTAGCAATTTATTATAAGCCCATGTTCCCATATCTTTGTCTCCTTGAGTGTTAAGATCGTTATAAGAAGGTGGATTTACTGTTCTCTTTTCTTTATTAGGCTCAAGTCCATTAGGTGTAAAGAGTGTATATTGTGAAGCTCCTAATACATATATGTAATGCATTCCTCCAAATACAGGTTCTCCATTAGCTCCAAAAGTAGTTGAAGTTGGATTCCAAATAAGGTCTCTTCCATTTCCAGGTTTATTCTCACCTAATTGTGAGTTTTCACCAAACATCATATTTAACCTTTGACCAGTTTCAAGATTGATTGCATAACCAGGGAACCATCCCCATCCTTGAGTTCCATCACCTAATGGCTGGCCACTCTTATCAACAGATGGATATCTTCTGATTTGGAAACGTTTTGCTTTTCCTTGTGTTTGATTAATATCATCTCCCATTTCAATAACAGGGCATCTTGTCCATTTTGTTTTATCGTTTGTGAAAACAATATCTACTGATGCAAGATTATTCATATCATTTGAAGCTGTAGAGTAAAGGAAAGCTGGGTCCATTCTATATTTTGTTATAGGAGCAGGCTCTGCAGCTGTTCCAAAATGATAGTATGAGAATCCAGGGTGAGGAATTATTTCATTTGAGTAATTAGTGTAAACAGATGTTAGTCTATATGGTGCCCACCAACCATTACCAAATTCCTCATAATCTTGATTTTTATCAATTTGGAAATTTGTAAAGATAGTGTCATTCTTACCATCAGAAGGGTTCCATACTAATTTACCAACAGCATAATAATAATCCTGAGTTAAATAAGCTAATATATCTTCTAGAGAAGCATCAGTTAAGGTTGGGAAACTTCTAACTATAGATTCTGATGCAGTTTTTCCACCAGACTTAATCCAGTTAGTATTATCACTACCGTCATTGTCAGCAACTCCGAATAACCATGTTTTATTTGGATCCTTAGCAACCACTGATGAGAATAGATCAGTTCCTTCACTTAAATCTCCACCAAATACTCTTCTTTGTTTAATGTATAAATCATTTCCAATGTATAATGGAGTAACTGTTAGTTGAGGATTAGTAAGTGATATTGATAAACCTAATGGGAAAATAACTTGCTCGTTGATATCTTTAATTATTCTATCTGATGTTATTGAAAATACATCTTTTGAAACTCCATCAACCTTTAAAGTATATAATGGTAATAAAGTATCAGCATTTTGTAATTTCCATTTTCCAAACATTAGGTTGGTTGTTGTATCAGATGGTATAATCTTAATAATAAATTTACCAGGACGAAGTTTGATAGGGTCAATTACCTTAATATTTAATGGACCAAAATCTTGTTCATATTTTAAATCTGTAACAAAAGATAAACCTGAAGGTTCTTCATTTGCTTTACCCATTATTTTTTCTACTGTTTCTTGCTTGAAATTAAGAACCATTCCTCCGTTACCGTTTCCTTCAATTCTTGTAATCTCAGGACATGTTCCGTAAGTTGATTGCACTAATGTACCATTTTGTTCTGGAACAAGATTGTGAGGTATTGCAATTGCAGGCGTAATACTTCTTCCAAGTCCAGTTTTTCTACTTGCTAAATAAGTAACCTTTTGTCCATCAAACTTTGTTGGATCTGTTGAACTAAATTGTTTGTAGTTATTATGAGCATAAGCAATAGCTACATAATAATACTTCTTATTATTTACAATAGTCTTATCGTTAGTGGTAGCAAACTTATCTTCAGTAATCTTAAATGTATGTTGGATTCCTTTATTTAATCCAGCAACCATTACCTTAGGAACTAAATCTCCAATATTATCATCTTTGTAATAATTAACAAGCTTAGCAATTGGTTGATTATTTTGAAGTGTATCAAAGTTTCTAATATCACATTGACCTACAAGTCTAGCCTTGTCCTCATCATATATATCAGATACCGATACTTTATTATCTCTTAACTGGAAGATTTGATATCCTTCAAACTTATAATATTGATCATAGTAGGTAGTACTTCTAACAGTATCATAAGAATAAGGAACAGGGTTGTTATTTTCGTCAAGACGAGCTCCATGAACAGTATATACATCTTCATATTTAACAGGTATTGAAATATCAATTTTGTTAAATGATTCATTTCTGTTATTTGATGCTGGTGAGTCATTAGTTAAGAATAAAATTAATTCTCTATCTAATTCTTTAATTGTTAAGTCTGGAGCATCTGGTCCTTCTAATAGGTTAAAGCAATTATCAAATAATGCTTGACATTTATCGTCAATTTGTCTTAATAGTGTAACTGATGCATAAGGACCTCCTGATGCTGCTTGAGCAAATGGAATACCTACAGTAATATAGTTAATAGCACCTGGCTTAAGTTCGAAAGGTCCTGCTGATTGCATAAAACGTCTGTCACCTGAAGCGTTGTTTGAAGACTCTTCAGTCCATCCTCTAGTGTCAGTAATGTTAGGAACAACACCTTTTGTTCCCCAATTCCAAATATCAGTTGTTCCAGGGAACATAAAATCACAAGGAATAGTTCCTGTAGTACCATCACCTCCGAAGGTCATAGTAACTCCTGTTTTCCACATTCCTCTAAGGTAGTTATAATAGTCTGTTGCTTTATCTGGCTCACCTTTGGTTGTATGTCCACTATTTTCGTAATAAACAAATCTTCTCATACCAAAACGTTCGTCATCAATAATACCATTTCCGAAGTTAACTCCGTTTATATTTGCTCCGTTAGTTATTTTATCGTTTACATTATACCAGTAATCAACAAATCTTTCAGCATCTGCAGTTACTTTTAATGTATCTAATATTTTATTTCCACTTCCATCAAGAATGAAATCGTTATTATCATCTCTTTTTTGATATTGATCTTCATTTAACCAAGCTGAGTGCGGTCCGTTTTTAACTAAGTCAATATAAACTTTAGGATTATCTATTCCGTCTGGATCTAAATAAGGTCCTTGGAAGAAGTCAATACCAATTGCAGGAGGGTTTCCTGGATATGCTCCAGTTCCTGGACCATCGGTTGCATTTCCATTATAACAATATCCTAAACCTCTCTTAACATCACAACCAACAAAGTCATCATGAGCATAACCTAAGTCAGGGTCAACCCATTGGCTAAAGTAAGTGTTTTGAAGAGTAAAAGTAGAACGGTTGATAATTTCATAAGAATAGAAAGTCATATTATTGATTTCGTCATTCATACTAAAAGCAAAAGCTTGTGCACGAATTTCTAAACCAATTGGATTTGCAGATTGTGATTCAGTGTGTGAGTTTCCTTTATCGTTAAATACCCACCAAAGAGTTTCGTCTCCTTTAAGTACTTGGTCAACTAAGATTCCTCCATGAACTGGTTGTCCACCTGTTCCTATTGAGTCTTCCATTGTTCTTATTGGATTATATTTTTGACCACTTTGTTTTGCAACAACTGGACAAAGATCTCCATTAAAATCATAGTAAGGATAATCTCCCGCTGCATAGTTATAAATACCATCACCATCAACGTCCTTAAAAGGAGCTAGATATTTGGTTTGGTTTAACTCAGCATAGTTTTCTGGATGTGCTGGCCAAGTTCTAATTGCCTCGGTTATTAAACTTTGATCAGTTGGACCTCCAATGATTTGTCCTTGAGCATTTTTTTGACATCCTGCTACGAATGCTTCAACTTCAGCTTTAGTTATACGGAAATGTTTATCCCATTTTTCACAAACTGATTTGTTAACAGCAGCATTTTTGTCAACTGTTAATGGACCAGGCCAGAAGTCATCTCCATTTTGTCCAAAACGTAATGCAGCTACTCTTAATTGTTTATTTTCGTCTTGTCCGCCAATCCATAATGCAGCACAGAACATCGCAGTACTAGTACCATCTTTCGGCACATAATATCTTGCTGTGTTTCCATCAAACCACATATTACCACCAGTGTTAATACGTGCTCTAACATTATTTATACTTAATTCAGCAGAACCCTGAGCTCTTCTACATCTTTCAACACCAGCAGTAGCATCTTTGGTAGTCGACGTTGCAGATTTTTTAATCGTACCTTGATATTCTCTTGCAAAAACAGGGCTTTGCAAACTAAGGTAAATTAAAACTAACGTTGTTATTTTAAATATTTGTTTCATCTTTCAATAATTTTCTATCTAATCTATTAATTAAAATGTATAAGCTACTCCTAAATATACCATTCTTGGTCTTTGATAGTTATATTCAACATTGTTTAGATACATTGAATAATAATCTCTGAAAGAATTTGGATCTAATTGGTTCGCAATAATTGTTTGTGTTTCTGGGTCTGTTAGGTAACCATTATCATCTGGGTCACCAGTTACTCCAAACACACTAGCTATATTTTTAATATTTAATACATTATTTATTCTTGCAAAAAGATTTAATTGGGTCATTTTCTTACCAACTTTAATATCATAAGATTTATCGATATTAAGGTCAATTCTGAATATCCAAGGAAGTCTTGCTCCATTGAAACTACCAACTATTGATCTTTGTGTATTGCTGAAATATTTTGTGTAAGGTCTTCCTGATTGAGCTACTCCAGTTAAGTTAACACCGAAGTTTTGTAACCATTTAGTTATTTTTACACGTTCTTCTCCAGATTGATCAGTAACGATTCTTTTAGAAGTTGGTCCATTATATTTATCTCCACCTTGATAACGGAAGTCTAATTGTAGTTTAAACTCATGACGTCTATCATCACCAATTGGATATAACATTTTAATGTTTGGGTAACCAGCTTGAATTAAAGAAACTATTGTTGATTGAGGTAAACCTGTTGTTCCTTCAGCATATTGTAATGTGTAGTTTGCGTTAACACGTAAATTACTTGATCTTTTTAATTCGTATGTAACTGTAAGTCCTTTTGTTGTTCTAAAGTCTTGGTTACCGAATGAATAATATAATGATGTTGGGTCAGCTCCTACATATTGAACTAAAGCAATTAGGTCTCTTGTTTCTTTATAGTATGCAGACATAATTAATACTGAAGATCTTGATAAAACTTGAGTAAATCCAAGTTCGTAGTTAGTAATTTTCTCAGGTTTTAAGTTTGGATTTGTTAGAGTACTACCAGATTGTCTTTCCATAAATAGATAATCAACATAGTTAGCTCTCCAATAACTTTGAGGACGACGAGCAATCATATCATAAGAAGCTTTAAACTCAGATTTATCAGACACAGGGAATGAAAAAGCTATACGTGGCATAACGATTACTTGTGGCTTATAGTCTTCGAAAGCGTCAGTAGAAATTTGATAAGGAAGTCCAGTATCATTTAATTTCCCTTTTCTAAATGGAAGAGGTTGCCCAGATGATCCTGATATATCAGTTGGATTTGAAACAATTTCACCATTTGCATTATACCAAGTGTTACCGTTTCTGTATCCTCTAATAAATCCATCCTTGCTTGCATCACTAGATGTTGTGTTGCCACTTAATGTATTTACATATACTACATAGTCGTCACCAATACTTGAAGGACGATTTGGAATTTCTAATTCTCCTGCTGTATATGCAGAATATAATAAGTAGTTATCTTTTAATCCCATTTGGTTTCCGTCGAATCTATCAACACGAAATCCAATATTGAAAATTAAATCTTTAAAGAAGAATTGGTCTTGAACATATCCAGCCATATAAACAGGTTGCCATGCACCTATTGATCTATTTGTTGGATCTGAGAAAAAGTTTTGAAGGTTTTGTTTTCCCTTAACAGCATTTCCTCTATGGTCATAACCATAATATGAAACTATTGATCTGCTTCCACCATTATTAAATAATTCGTCAGCTGAGAACATATCTAATGAGAAGGTTGAAGGGTCATAGCTATCAATATCAATAAATTCAGTTCCATTAACGCTTAAACCTAATTTTTCTCTTAACGCTCTGTCAAAATAAGTTTGACTTGCTTGGTCATAAGATCTATTATAAGTAATGTATGGAATAGACCCTGAGTTATCGATTATTGGATTTTCTAAATCACGATATAAGATATGAGAGTTTGCTTCTTGCTTCATAATTGTCCATAAAGAAGATGCAGTTAGTGAGTATGCACGAGATGTAGTTTGGTCATATTGGAATCCAAATTCAAGTGAGTGTTTCCCAATATCGGCAGAAACTTTTGCTGAAATGTAAACGTTTTGAGATTCAGATTTTGAATAATCTCCTGTTGGTACTCCAGCATTTACCCATGAGAATGAACTTGGGAACATTTGATAAATACTTCCTGGTCTATCACCATTAGTTAAACCTAAGTATGAACGAAGATAATCATAGTTTACTAAA
>DUQY01000221.1 GCA_012837565.1 Bacteroidales bacterium
AATCTGCAAGAGCAAAGAAAGAAAAACAATTTCGTGAAGCTCTACAAAGAGGACAAAAGGTAATAACAATTAGTGGAATGCATGCTAAGGTTGTTGAAGTAAAGGAAACAAGTGTTATACTTGAAATTTCTTCAAATGTTAATGTAGAAGTTGAGAAATCAGCTGTTGCTATTGATTTGAGTAATACAGAAACAAAGAAATAAGATTTTTATAGAGAAAAATTATAGATAAGATTTGAAAAACATTGGTCTTACAGGTTCAATTGGAAGTGGAAAAACTTTGGTTTGTTCAGTTTTTGAACATCTTGGGATTCCTATTTTCAATGCCGATATCCAAGCAAAAGAAACTTATAACGATAAGTTGTTTCTAAAAGAAATTGCAGAAGAATTTGGTAAGAATGTAGTTGTTGATAATGTTTTGGATAAAAAGACCTTAGCTGATATTGTTTTTAACAATAAAGATAGGTTAATCAAACTTAATTCTATGGTTCATCCTAAGGTGCTGGATAGATTTTTTCTTTGGCGAAAGAATCATTCAGCACCTTATGTTATTTTAGAATCAGCTATTTTGTTTGAAATAGGTTGGGAAGATAAATTTGAAAACATTATTTGTATTAATTCACCAAAAGAAGTTTCAATTCAAAGAGCGATGAGTAGGGATAATGTAAGTAGGGAGGTTATTGAAGAAAGAATGAATAACCAAATCTCTATTGAAGAAAAGGTAGAGAAATCTGATTTTGTAGTTTATCACGATAATAAAACTATGCTAATACCTCAAATCTTGGAAATTCATAAAAGAATAATTGAATCAGAATAGGGTATTAAATATGAAAACAAAACAATTATAGATTTAAAAACAAACGATTATGAAAAGATTGTTATTAATTATTTCAATAGTATTTATTACTAACGTTTCTTTTGCTCAATTAAGTGTTGAAGGAACTCCGAAAACATTTATCCATAAGGATTTAGCTATGCTATTAACCTCAATAGTTGATGTTCATCAGCCTGATTTATCAGATGTAATTGACTATGATAATAATCCTGAAAATTTGTATAAAATGCGAAGGTTTGGGGTTATTGTTCCTCTGGGTATTGACTTCTTTGAAAAAGCAGATTATGCAGAAGTTGATAAGGGTAAACTTTGGGTATTAAGAGTTAAATCGGATAATGCACAAGCTCTAACAATTTATTCTGATAATTTCTATTTGCCTGAGGGAGGAGAGTTATTTGTTTATAGTAAAGATCAATCGCAGGTAATAGGAGCGTTTACTTCATTAAATAATCATGAATCTAAGAGTTTTGCAACAGAACTTATTTATGGAGATGAAATGGTTATTGAGTATTTTCAACCAAACAATGTTTCTGAAAAACCTGTTTTAAATTTAACTGAAATTGGATATGCATATAGAGATTGCATTTACGAACCTACAAAAGCAAGTAGTGAATTTGGTGCTTCTGGTTCTTGTAATGTGAATGTTAATTGTCCAGAGGGTAATAATTATAGAAAGGCTCAAAGAGGAGTGGTTAGAATTCAAATCAGGATGGATCAAAATTATATAGGTTGGTGTACTGGTTCATTAGTAAATAATACTGCAAGAGATCTCGCACCTTATGTTCTTTCTGCAGCTCATTGCATTGAGGATGCTAGTCCTACTTATTATAACAATTATGTTTTCTATTTTAATTATGAAAGTCCTGGTTGCTCATCACTAACCGAACCATATCGAAGTACACTTAGTGGAACTTCGGTAAAATCTAAAGGATTAGGTTCTGATTTTGTACTTTTTCTATTAAATAATAATGTACCTCAAAGTTATAATGCTTATTGGAATGCTTGGAATGTTTTAAACACTGCTTCACCAAGCGGAGTTGCAATTCATCATCCTGCAGGAGATATTAAAAAGATTTCTACCTATACTTCAACACTGTTAGGGTCTTCATATTCAGGAGGAAGTGTTGCAACACATTGGAAAGCATATTGGGTTCAGACTGTTACAAACTATGGAATTACTGAAGGAGGTTCTTCAGGTTGTCCAATATTTAATTCTTCAAGTCAAATAATAGGAACTCTTACAGGAGGTTATTCGTCATGCAATGTTCCTGTTAGTAGTAAATATGATTATTTTGGTAAATTGTCTTATTCTTGGTCTTCAAATGGGTCATCAAGTCAGTACCAACTTAAACCTTGGCTTGACCCTCTAAATACTGGAGTTATGCAGTTTAGAGGTGATGATTATACAACCTACCTTACTTCTATTAATGATGTTGACCAAAGAAAAGAATCATATTCTAGGATATATCCTAATCCTGCTAAGAATGATATTAATATTATTCTAACTCCACAACCAAACCCAGTTCAAATAACAATATACGATGAGTTATCAAGATTAATTTTAACTCAAACTATTCCTTCAAACACAAGCGAATATTCAATAAATGCTAAAAGCTTTAATGCTGGATATTATATTGTTAAATTCAATTCCTCAGATAAATCTTGGACTGATAAACTAATTATTAGCCAATAAAAAAGGAAGAAAGTAATGGAAGAAGAAGAACGTTTAGAAACAAATGATCAGCTTGAGTTAGCAAGAAAATATGTTGAGCAAACTAATACTAATATCTTCCTTACTGGAAAAGCTGGAACAGGTAAGACTACATTTCTTAAAACACTAAGAAAAAACACCTTTAAGAGAATGGTTGTTGTTGCACCAACAGGAGTTGCTGCAATTAATGCTCAAGGAGTAACCATTCATTCTTTTTTTCAAATTGGATTTGGTCCCTTTATAGAATCACGTCAAGGTGATAATGCTAAGGGTAATTTCTTTAAGTTTTCAAAACAAAAAAGAGATATAATAAGAACCTTGGAACTTCTTGTTATTGATGAAATATCAATGGTTAGAGCAGACCTCTTGGATGCAATTGATTATACCCTAAGACGTTTCAGAAAAGGTTCGGGTCATCTTCCCTTTGGCGGAGTGCAGCTTCTTATGATTGGTGATTTGCAACAATTACCGCCAGTTGTTAAGGATGATGAATGGAAACTATTACAATATTACTACGATACTCAATATTTCTTTTCATCCATGGCTCTTAGGAAGTCAAGTTTTGTAACCATAAACCTTCAAGAGGTCTTTAGACAAAAGGATGAGAAGTTTATAAATATCCTAAATGATATTAGAAATAATAATATCACAGAAAAGTTAATTACAGATCTTAATGAAAGGAGTAATGTTGATTATGACCCTACTTACGATGAGGGTTATGTAATACTTTGCACTCACAACTACCAAGCTAATAAAATTAATGAAAACAAACTTAGTCAGTTAGATTTTGATCCCTTTGTTTTTAAAGCAAAGATTGTTGGCGATTTTCCTGAAAACTCATATCCAAACGATTTTGAACTTGTACTAAAAAGAGATGCTCAGGTTATGTTTATGAAGAATGACTTTGGGGAAATGACGCAAAGAAAATACTATAACGGAAAGATAGGAAGGATTGTTGATATTGATGATGAAAGTATTACTGTTCGTTCTCCTGGAGATGATGAAGATATTGTAGTTAAGAAATACGTTTGGAATAACTATAAGTATTCTGTTAACCACCAAACAAGCGAAATTATTGAAGAAAGTATTGGGACCTTTGAGCAGTACCCTATTAAACTTGCTTGGGCAATTACAATTCACAAGAGTCAAGGTCTTACTTTCGATAAAATTATTATTGATTCTAATAAAGCATTTGCATCAGGTCAAGTTTATGTTGCACTTAGTAGATGTAGAACATTGGAGGGTATAATACTTACTTCTGCATTTAATCCGGAATCAATTATTAAAGATCAGAAGTTAGTTGAGTTTGATCAAGAACAAGAAGAAAACCCACCAAATGACGAGAAACTACAAGAAGATAGTTTAGTCTTTTTGGAGAAAACTCTTTTAGAACTATTCTCTTTTAAGGAGATTAACAATATAATAGGAGAGATAGAGAATCTTAATAAAACTCATTTCTATAAAATTTATACAGACACCAGTAATAAGGTTAATCAATTAATAGATAATATTATTAAAGAGATTTTTGAAGTAGGGTATAGGTTTGAGCACCAAATTATACGTTTGGCTAAGGAAGGAATTACAGAAAATCTTATTGAAAGACTAGTAAAAGCTATTGAATATTATGTACTCAAACTTAAAGCAATTGAGGAGGTTTACATTTTAATAAATCAAATGGCATTTGATAATAAGGAAATTGAAAATCTAAGGGAAGCTAGTGCTGATAATCTTATCTACGAATTATATATTAAGGTAAGTCTTTTTGGTGTTGTGGATAAAGACTTTTCATTAAGGGAGTTTTTATTAAAGAAAAACAAGTTCTTAGTTCAAGATCAAAAGAAATTTATAGATGATTACCAATCTAAAAACAATGTTCCTTACGCAAGAAAAAAACTAAGCCAGGTGGAAGATATTGGGGAAGAAGATGATAGTGATAAATCTATTAATGCTTCATCAGAAATTCTTAACCAAGAATTATACGATACTATAAGAGCGTGGAGATATAGTAAATCAAAAGAATTGGAAGTTCCTATATTTATGGTACTAACACAAGTGTCACTAGTTCAAATATCCAATAACCTACCTAAAACCGAAAAACAACTTCTACAAATAAAAGGAATTGGTAAGAAGAAGGTTGAACAGTATGGAGGAGAAATACTTGAAATGGTTGAAGAGTATGATAAAAGAAACGCATAGTTATGAGAAAAAAAACCATACTTATAATAAGAATACTAATCTTAGGTTTAATTTTTTCCTCTACTTTATCTTGTTCCACTTCTAAACAAGGTTCAAGTAAAATGAGGAAAAAGAAATCGAAGAAATGCATCACTTGTCCTACATTCTCTCAAAATACAATTATAAAAGATACGTGTTTAATCTTTAAATCATAATACATTAACCTATGAAGAAATATAATTTTGATCAGATAATAGAAAGAAAGAATACCGATTCTTTAAAATATGGAGCATTAAAAGAAATCTTTGGTACCACCGACCTAAAACCTATGTGGGTTGCTGATATGGATTTCAAAACTCCTGACTTTATTATTAATGCAATAAAAGAAAGATTAGAACATCCAATTTTAGGATATCATGATTATTGGGAAAGCTATTTTGATTCTATAAAGTGGTGGACAAAAAATCGTCATGACTATGAAATTGAAAAAGAATGGATATGTTTTTCCCCAGGTATTGTTCCTGCACTAGGAATTTGCGTTTCAGTATATACCGAAAAGGGAGATGATGTGCTTGTTCAACCACCTGTTTACCACCCTTTCTATTACGCTATTGAAAACCAAGGAAGGAAATCCCTGCTCAATCCACTAATTGAAAAAGATGGTGAGTTCTTTATGGATTTTGAGGACTTGGAAACAAAACT
>DUQY01000222.1 GCA_012837565.1 Bacteroidales bacterium
AACATGCTAGCCTTATATGAACTATTGGGGTAATCACTTATTGCTTTTTGAAGTATGGTTGATTTGTTTGCTATGTTTCCTGAGGCTCCTACCGATAACGCTTTCTGATATGTTGCATAGTCTACATCGATAAGGTTAGTATTTATTACATAGTTATATTCTTTTATTGCATTATTGAAATCTCTTTCCATATAATAACAATCAGCAAGACGATTATGTGCATCAGAAATTAATTGTGGGTGTTCTCCAATGCTTGCATTTAGGAAGCTATTGAAGAAGTCTTTTGCTTTCTTGTAGTTTTTTTGCTTGAAGTAATTATATGCCATTGAGTAATTAGCCTTAGAATAATATGTACTCCTATTCACATTAGGCACCTTATAGAAAGAATTTAACTCTCTAATTGAACCCTCATAATTACCCAAACGATACGAACATTCTCCTCTAAGATAATATGCTGCTGCTGTTAGGTTGTTATCAATTTGGTTTTCTAAACTCTTATTAAATAATTGTATTGCTTCCTTATAATTGTTCTCGTTAAAAACTTCTATACCTCTATTTAAAGTTATTCTTTGATAGGCTGCATTAATGGTCTTGCTTCTTGAAGGTAATTCTTCAATAAGTTTTAAGGCATGTTGATAGTTCTTCGATGCGCCATATAATTGGGCTAAGTATTCTTTTACTTCGTTTATCTTGCTCGATTTTGGGTATGTATCGTAATAGAGTTGGAATGATTGTAGGGTTTCGTTAAATGGATTAGGTAGCTCATAAGATAGTTTGGCAAAGTTAAGAAGAGCATCTTCATTTATTGCTGGGTCAAAACCCAAGTTATAAGCTTCCTTAAAAGATGAACGAGCTGAAACCTTATCACCTGTTTTTAAATAAGAATATCCAATATTATATAATGCGTGCTGAGAAAGAGAATCGTTATTGGTTGAAGCTTTTAATAGGAAGGGGATAGCCTCTGCATGGTTTCCGCTTTTGCTTAGGGTATAACCTAATAAATAATTATCCTCTGGGGTTGAAGCTGGGTTGTCTTCAACTCCTTTTTTAAGATAGGGTATTGCTTCCTCAAATCTCTCAAGTTTACAATATGCCTCTCCCAACATCCTATTTGTTTCGTAGGAACGTTTGGAATTAGAAAGCTGTGAAAGCTCTGAGGCTTGTTTAACTAATTCAGAATAATTGTTTTGAATATAATAGATTTGAGCTATATAGTATGGAGCGATTCCTTTAAAGTTTCTATCGTTCTTCAAGGTTTTAAATTCCTTTAAGGCTGCATCATATTTCCCTTCTGAATATAATATATGGGCATAATAATAAGTAGAAGGTGATGAATACTTGCTTTTGGTGTCTTTTACATTTGCAAAATATCCCTTTGCAGGTTCTAAATTGTTTATATTGAAAAGGCAGTACCCAAGTTTATAATTAAATTCAAGCTTTTGTTCATTGGTAAGGCTTCCATGCTCTATTTCGTTATAGGTCTTGATAGCACTTATGAAATCATTTTGCTTTTGATAGAAGTTAGCTAAGCTGAAAAATGCATCATTCTTTCTTACGTTATTTGGAAAAAGGGTAATGAATTCCCTGATTTGATTGTCTGCATCATTGTTTTCAAGGTTAGAGGCTGCAATTGCTTTATAGAAATAAGCATCTGCAAGGTCTGATTTATTGCCTGTCTTAAACAAATCAATATAATTAACATATTGTTGGTAGGCTGCAGCGTATTTTTGTTCGTTTAAAAATGCTTTTGCATCATCTAAGATTCGTTGAGGTTCTTTTATAGCTTCAGTTTTTTGAGCCATGAGACTAAAACTAAATACATTGCATAAAAAGATAAGAGCTAAAAGTTTTCTGTTCATAATTATATTATTTTTCACGGTATAAAATTACACAATTATAACGTAATAGAGCCAATGAATTGGTATATTTTTCAATATAAAAAAGTTAAACACTTATGTTTATATGAATTTAACCCCTTAAACATGGATTTGTATAAGGGGTTTTAGGGGGTTTTATTTTATTTTGGGCTACCAATAACTGCAACGGTGCCTTTTTTCTTTTGTCTCAATCCATCACCGTCCTTATAAACTAGATACCAAACATAGGTTCCGTCCTCTGCATAACCTCCACTTTTAAGTTTACCATTCCATCCTCCTCCAATTTTGTTATTTGTTGTGAATATGTTTTCTCCCCATAGATTAAATATTGAAAGTTCATACTCTAATGGAATTGATGAGAAAGGTAAGAATATTGATGTTATATCTCCTGAGCCTGGTGTAAATGCATTAGGAAGATATATGGTGAAGTCTGGCTTAACAATAATTCTACCTCTTGCTGTGTCTGGGCATAATGCTTCGTTATATGCAACTAATATTATTTCATATTCTCCTGGTTGGTCATTAGGATAAAAATGGTATCCATTTTCATCTGTTGAGGTCTCTCCATCTCCAAAGTCCCAAAGTACTGAGTGAGAATTCGCTGTTAGATTTATAAATTTAGTTTGTGTATTTATATAAGTTAGGTTGGTTGGGTTTAAAGACATTGTTGCGTTAACATTTGGATATGCGGTAATAGTAATTTGATTTTTTGCCTCACAACCAAACTTATCGCTAATTGTAACTTTATATGTTGTTTGACCACTTGGCATTGCTATAGGATTAAGGGCTGTGTTGTTTTGTGCTAGTTTAAGGTCGGCAGGAATGGATGTCCATACACATGTTATTGCATTTGTGCAAGAAAGCTGAATGCTATCTCCTTCACATATCTTATCTTTGTCAGTACTTATTTCGGTAGTTCCTGTATTAACTCTAAAGGTTATAGTTTTTGATATTTCTCTAAAACACTCATCTCTTGCTGTAACAGTAATGGTTATTGGCTCTGTAATTGTTACATAATTTGAATCTGCGGTTGGTGTTTCTCCAATTGGTTGGCCATCGGGGCCTGTCCATAAATATGTTGTATTATCAATGCCATTAATTACTTTTGCCTGTAACAGCTCTCTTTGAGGTAATACATCATTACAATAAACTGTATCGTTTCTTATATATGAGAACTCAAAGTTTTCAGGAACAACTGCTTTAATTGTTATTGTATCCATTTCAGAACAAGGAGTTGTTTTTTCAGTTATTATCTCTAAAGTTTTTATTTGTCCAGGAACGTCAGATGGGTCTGTAAGAAAGTTGATTGTAACCTGAGCAATAGAATCTCCTTCTGGAAATACTAGTTGGTTTCCAAATGCAATATAATCTACACCCTCAACCATATCTCCTTCAACTTGAAAAGTATAAGAATCGTATACTGTCGCTGGCCTATTAATTTTAGCTGTAATTGTTGTTGATGAGCATCCAGCTTTTAATAATAAAGAATCTCCAACACTAGGCCCTGCAGTAACTCCACTAAGATCAATCACATCTGTTTTAAATGAATTAGCTCCAAGGTATACTCCAGAATTGTATATAGCATCGTTCACATCGCAGATTGCAATTGCAATTGAATATTTATTACAAGGAGCAACTTTGATTTTTTTTGTTTCAAGAGCAATTGTATAGCCTTTCATTTTATTAATTGACGAACCGCTTGAAAGCTGAATATGTAAATGAGAATTTAAAGAATTTGTACCCGAGCTGTTTCCACTGTTAACGGTATTAATTGTAACGGGTTGTTCTGGATCGGTGTCAGGAATTATTGCAATATTATAATTAGCAATTGAGTTGTATCCTTGAACAGTAATAGGGGTTACTCCATCGCTTGCAAGTGGTCCTGTAACGAAGAATCCAAATGCATCGTTGAAGTTAGAATTAACAAAACCAGGGTATTCATCACTTGCAAATACATATTAAAATGAAATTTCATTCCCCTGAGGAACAAAGTCGAATGTTAATACTCCAATATCGTTCATAGATTGGCTAAAGCCAAGTTCAGTAAGCAATAATCTAAGAGGAACGGCTGTTTGTTCGTCATTGTTTTGTGGTATTCCATTTGAACTGTGAATTGCAGCCGACCCTGCAGCTGCATCTTGAATATCTCCCGTAACAATTACAAGCCCGCTACTAAGTTTTACATTTTGCCCACTAGTATCTGCATTAGTGAATGTTCCAAATTGATTTGAGTTTACACCTAATTGTCCATTAAATCTCACGTTTGAAATTTCAACCCCTTCTCCAATAAAAAAGTTTTCTATAATGCTTTGAGCATTTTGTCCACTTTGAGAGGTGCAAACTACTTGTGAATATCCTAGGATAGGTAAAAGAAATGCTATTAAGAGTAATGTTTTTTTCATAATAAACTTTTTTAACACAGCAAAGATAATAATTATATAGATTATTCTTATAAATATAACACTATAAATCTAATTTTTGTTTACTTTTGCCAATACAAATAATTAAAACGAGAATTGAAAAAGGATTTATTTTTACTAAAAAAGGCATTAAAACCTTTTTATAACATGTATCTAAAGCTATATATGGGTTTAGATAAGACTGAAAACGACTTCACAGAAACAGAGTTTAATAGGAAGGTTATTAGACTAGACAATGACGTGTCAGATATTATGACAGCTAGGGTTGATATCTTGGCATTAGAGTTTTCAACTCCTTTTAATGAGGTTATGGAGACTATTGCAAAGAGTGGATTTTCGAGAATTCCTGTTTATGAAAATGAATTAGACCAAATAAAAGGGGTGCTTCATGTTAAGGACCTTTTTAAATACTTATGCGTAGATAAAGAATTTGAATGGAATAGGATAATTAGGGAGGCTTTTTTTGTTCCAGAAACAAAAGACGCTAATGATTTACTTATAGAGTTTCAAGAAGATAAACGTCACCAAGCAATTGTTGTTGACGAGTTTGGCTCTGTTGTAGGAATTGTTAGCTTAGAGGATATTTTGGAAGAAATTGTTGGAGAGATTATTGATGAATTCGACTCCTTTCAACCTTCATTATTTACAAGGGTAGGGAAGAGGAGCTATTTGTTCGCAGGCAAAATAAGTATTAATGACTTCTGTAAAGCAATTGGTCTTCCTGACGATAAGTTTTTTGAAGAAGTTAAAGGCGATGCAGATACTTTGGCAGGCATGTTAATTGAAATTGTTGGTCACTTGCCAAAGCAAGGAGAGAAGATTAAGTTCCAGAACTATATTTTCGTTGTTGAAAAAGCTGACAATAGAAGGGTTGAAATAGTTAAACTTACTATTAAAATTGATTAGAACTAAGATGCAAAAGAGATTTTTTTTATTAGCTATATTATCTGCGGGACTTTTCATTGCTTGTTCGGGTGATAAAAACTCAGCCCCTAAGCCAAAGACTTATTTCCGAATAGATGTTCCTTTACCAATTTATCAGAAGTTCGATACATTAGGACTTCCTTTTATGTTTGATTATCCAAACTATGGAGTAGTTGAAAAAGCAGAAGAAAGGTTTGATAATAAGAACTGGTTTAATATAAACTATCCTGATTATGGTTGTAAGTTATATTTAAGCTTTGTTGGTCTTTCTTCAAAAAACACTTTGTCTAATCTTGTAAATGACAGTTATAATCTAACAAAAGAGCACGATAAGTTTTCA
>DUQY01000223.1 GCA_012837565.1 Bacteroidales bacterium
CCTCATAAATGTGGCATATTCTAAATTGCATTTCTCGAAACTAAGGGATGAGAAGCTTTTAAGTTTTGTGAAATTAGTTCCTGTCATCTTGCATTCCTTAAAGTGTACGCAACCAAGGGAAGTCTCTATCTTTGTTAGGCTTAAATTGCAGGAATTGAAAATGCAGTCTTCAAAGTTTGTATTGTTTAATACCATGCCTGAAAAATCACAATTGGAGAAGATACAGTCTTCGTATTCTTCTCCAATTTGTGTTTTATTGAAATCTATATTCTTTATTTTTTCGCCTATTATCATTAATCTAATGCTTTCTTGGAGCTAATAGGTTATTAGTTTCCAAAGTCATCAAACCTTATATTCTCTGGTGGTACTCCAAGTTTATCTAACATTGCAACAACTGCATCTGTCATTAGTTTTGGTCCACAAAGGTAGTATTCAATTTCCTCTGGTTCTGGGTGGTCTTTTAGGTAGTTATCATAGATTACTTGATGTATAAATCCTACATATCCTTCCCAATTATCTTCTGGCTTTGGCTCACTTAGGGCAACATGGAACTTAAAGTTTTCATGCTCTTTCTCAATTGCTTCAAAGTGGTCGCAGTAGAATAATTCTCTTAGAGATCGTCCTCCATACCAGAAAGTAGCTTTTCGATGTGTGTCTTGTGTTAGGAATTGGTCGAAGATATGTGAACGCATTGGTGCCATTCCTGCTCCTCCCCCAATAAACATCATTTCTCTATTAGTTTCTTGTATAAAGAACTCTCCGTAAGGACCTGATATTGTGACTTTGTCTCCTGGTTTTAGTGACCAAATATATGAAGAACATATTCCTGGATTAACTTTCTTAAAGCCTCCTATTTTCCTGTCAAATGGTGGTGTTGCTATTCTAATATTTAGCATTACTATATCACCCTCGGCAGGGTGGTTAGCCATTGAATAAGCTCTGAATATGTTTTCGGTATTCTTCATTTTCAAATCCCAAACCTTCATCTTATCCCAGTCTTCGTGGTAGTTCTCTAAGACATCGAAGTCTTTGTAATTGACCTCGCATTTAGGAACATCAATTTGAATATACCCTCCTGAACGGAAGTTTAGTCTTTCTCCCTCGGGCAGTTTCACTACAAATTCTTTAATAAATGTTGCTACGTTGCAGTTAGAAACCACTTCGCATTCCCATTTCTTTACTCCAAATATCTCCTCTGGTATAACAACCTTCATATCTTGTCTTACCTTAACTTGGCAGCTAAGATGTACATTTTCCTTTTGCTCCTTACGGCTAAGATGTGGCTTTTCGGTTGGAAGAACTTCTCCCCCTCCTTCTGTTACCTGACATTTACAAAGTCCGCAAGTTCCCATTCCTCCACAAGCTGATGGTAGGTAGATTTTATTATCTGAAAGAGTGTTAAGTAGGGTTGAGCCTGGCTGAACAGTTAGTTCTTTCTCATCGTTGATTGTTAGTGTAACCTCTCCCTGAGGCAGTAGTTTCTTGCGAGCAAATAGCAACATCCAAACAAGGAGTAGGATAATCACTAAGAAAACTAATACACTTATTATTAATATTTTTCCCATTTTTTTCTAAGTTTGATTTAGTCCTACAATTTTATTCCTAAAAAGCTCATAAAAGCTATTGCCATAAGTCCTGTTATGATAAAGGTTATACCTAAACCTTTTAGGGGGGCAGGTATTTGAGAATAACGTAGCTTTTCTCGTATGGCTGCTATGCCAACGATTGCTAAAAACCATCCTATTCCTGAACCAAGTGCAAAGGCAGTTACTTCTCCCATATTAGCATATTCCCTTTCTTGCATAAATAAAGAAGCTCCAAGAATAGCACAGTTAACAGCTATTAGAGGAAGGAATATACCTAATTGAGCGTAAAGAACAGGAGATGTTTTTTCAACAAACATTTCAACAAGCTGAACCATTGCTGCAATAACTGCTATAAAGATAATAAAGCTTAGATAACTTAAATCAATTTCTGCCAGTTTAGGGCTAATCCAAGCTAAGGCTCCTTCTTTTAGAAGAAAATTATCTATAAGGTAGTTTACAGGAACGGTTATTAGTAGGACGAATATAACTGCTAGACCTAATCCTATGGATGTTTTAACAGTTTTAGATACTGCCAAATAGGAACACATTCCTAAGAAGAAGGCAAAAATCATATTGTCAACAAAGATTGACTTTACAAATATATTTAATATTTCTTGCATAATTTCAAATTCTTAAGTGTTGTTAGTCTTCACAAAGATCTTTATTCCTTGACCTCTGTATCCATATTATTAATCCAACAAGTATTAATGCCATTGGAGGCATAATCATTAGACTATTGTTTTGATAACCCATATCGTAGAATGATTGAGGTATTACTGGGTAGTCCCAAAGGGTACCACTACCAAATAGTTCTCTAACAAATCCAACTATTACAAGAATTATTGCATAGCCAAGTCCGTTTCCAAGTCCATCTAACATTGAATCGAATGGTTTATTACTCATAGCAAATGCTTCAAGCCTTCCCATAACAATACAGTTGGTAATAATAAGACCAACAAAGACTGAAAGTTGCTTGCTTACATCGTAAACAAACGCTTTAAGTACTTGGTCTACTAAGATAACAAGTAGTGATACTACTACTAACTGAACAATAATTCTAATTCTTGATGGTATTGTCTTTCTAAATAGAGAAATAATTAGATTCGCCATTATTATAACAACCATAACGCTTATAGACATTACCACAGCTGGCTCAAGCTTTGCAGTAACAGCTAAAGCAGAACAAATACCTAAGACTTGTACCGTGATAGGGTTTTCCTTTGATAAAGGATTCTTTATTAGTTTAAAATTTATTTCTGCCATGTGATTAATTTTTTAGGGAGTTAAAGTAAGGGATATAAAACTTCAAGCTATTATTTAGCATATCGGAAACTCCATTAGAGGTAATTGTTCCCCCTGAAATTGCATCCACTTGGTGAGGACTAGTTTTATCAGCTGCTTTCTTTACTTCAACAGATTTGAAATCATCTCCATCAAATATTGTCTTACCTTTAAATTGATCCTCGAAGAAAGGAGTAGCAATTTCTGCTCCAAGACCTGGGGTCTCTCCCTTATGGTCAAAATTAACTCCTACAATTGTGTTTAGGTCATCTGCAAAAGCAATATTTCCCCAAATGCCGCCCCATAGTCCGTTACCAATTACTGGAACAACATAGGTTTTCTTGCCATCTTTTTCGTAGATAAAGACAGGAAGAACTGCTGATGGGTCGTTTATTTTAACAAGAGCCATTTGTTTTTTAGTGTCAATGGCAAATGGATTTACTGAACCCATTGTTTGTTTACCATCAATAAGAGTTCCAACTATTTCTCCTTTTGCATTAATAGCATGTTGCTCTCTGAAGTATTTATCAAAAAGTTCTTCTGCATTCTTTGCGTCAGACTCAAGCCCAACAGCTCCTAATAGTTGTTGCATTTTCTCAACCCTAATATTCTTATCTTGGTATGGTTTCAAACCAACCGCCGCTAAGGTTAGGATAAGTGCTGAAAAAACAACTAATATGGTTGCGTATATATAAATATATCTATTACTAAACATTTGTTCCTCCTTTCAATTTCCAACGTTTTGTTCTCATTTTAATGTTTGCATCAACTACGAAGTAATCTATAAGTGGTGCAAAGACGTTAAGAAGAAGTATTGATAACATCATTCCTTCGGGATATGCAGGATTCACAACACGAATAAGTACTGCCATAACTCCAATTAAGAAACCATATATCCATTTTCCTCTATTGGTCTGTGCTGCAGTTACTGGGTCGGTTGCCATAAAGACAGCTCCAAACATAAAGCCTCCCATAAGGAAATGATAGTAGAAAGGAAGTTGCGTGTATGGATTTGAGCCAAAATAGTTAAAGGTTAGACCCATTGCAGCTCCTCCAATAAATACTGATAACATAATTTTCCAGTTACCAATTCCTGTTATAAGAAGGAGTATAGCACCAAGGGCAATTGCAATAACAGAGGTTTCTCCAATACTTCCTGGCATAAAACCAATTATCATATCTAAAATAGAAGTTGATGGCATAGTTCCTCCTGTCATCATTTCTGCTAATGGTGTAGCTCCTGAAAAAGCATCTGCCTTTTCTGCAATCCAAACCTTATCGCCTGACATTGAGCTTGGGAAGGCAAAGAATAGGAATGCACGTGCTAAGAGTGCAGGATTCATAAAGTTCATTCCCGTTCCTCCAAAGACTTCTTTACCAATTATTACTGCAAATATTACCGCAATAGTAAGTTGCCATAGTGGAACATCTGGAGGCATAATTAATGGTATAAGCATACCTGAAACTAAGTATCCCTCATTAACTTCGTGTCCTCTCCACTGTGCAAATGCAAATTCAATTCCTAATCCAACACCATAGGAAACAACTAAGATAGGTAGTATTTTTACAATACCATACCATAGGTTTTGCCATATATCATCGAATAATCCCATTGTTGGGTCTAAGGAAAGAAAATGCTGGTAGCCTATATTGTAGGTGCCAATTAAGAGAGCTGGAAGCAATGCTATAATAACAATAGTCATTGTCCTTTTCATATCTAATGCATCTCTGAAATGTGCTCCTGACTTTGTTGTTGTCTTAGGTACAAAAGCAAATGTTTCAAAGGCATCAAACGTAGAATGAAGCCAAGGGAACTTTCCCCCTTTTTCAAAGTTTGGCTTTATATTATCTAATAAATTTCTTACCCATTTCATTCTCCAAGTTCCTTTCTCATTAGTTCAAGACCTTCTCTAATTATTTGTTGAATATCTGTTTTTGAAACATCCACAACTTCGCAAAGAGCAAAATCTTCCGCATCAACCTCGTATATTCCTAATTCTTCCATCAAATCAATATCGCCAATAATACAAGCCTTGATAAGCTGCAAAGGATAAATATCTAATGGCAAAACTTTCTCAAACTCACCTGTCATAACAAAAGCTCGTTTACCACCATGAAGATTGGTATCTATATGAACTGGCTTTCTGTTTTCTTTTGGCAGCAGTTGAAGGAAGCCTGAAAGAAAGGTACGATAGAGACTAAATTTCTTAAATCCAGGAAGAATCCAACCTAAGAAATCATAGTAATCGCCCTCTGTTATAACAGAAACAAGATTATCATAAGCACCAAGGTAACCCTCAGCACTAATTGTCTTTCCTGTCAAAACACTTCCACTAATATACCTTAGATTATTTTCTTTAAGAACATTGCCCTCTACCAAATGCTCAATACAAGCTCCAAACTTAAGTTTATAGTATTGAGGACGTACTACCTCATTACCAACTAATGCAATTATTCTATCCTTTTCAACCATACCAGTTGCAAATAGCTTTCCAATAATTGCTAAGTCTTGTGCATCAATATACCAAACACTATCTCCCTTATTAATTGGGTCAAGCTTTGCTATCTGAATACTAACATTTCCAACCGGATGCTGACCTTTGAACTTGTTTAGCTCAACCCCTTGCAGCTTTAAAAGCTCATCGCAAGTAGTTTTTTCATAACTAACATTCACATGGATTTTTCCCTGGGTTAGTTTCTTTAAAACATCAACCCCCAATTGAATCTCTGCAGCCTTTCCCTTAAGTAGGATATTGTAGTCTGCAGCAAGTGGAGAGGAATCAAAGCCAGAAACGATAATACATTTCGGACTTGTCTCTGGATTAGGTATTACCGCATAAGGACGCTTACGAATAAGAGTCCATAGTCCAGATTTAAGAAGTTTCTCAACCACATCTTCCCTATTCATAGTCGCTAAAGATTCTTTACCAAAATCTTCGTAGTCTTGAATTGAGTCAGGGATGATAATTACTTCCTCAATAACTCTTTTTTCTCCTCTATTTATGGATTTTACAACACCACTAACTGGGGAGGTAAAAAGAATTTTCTCATTGTGTTTTGCATAAAAAATTGGTGTTCCAGCTTTTACCTTATCGTCCTCTTTGACCATCATCTTTGGAGTTACCCCGATGAAGTCAGTAGGCTTTATAGCATAAGACACTACCCTAGGGATTGAAATCTTATTCTCAGGCTCACCAATTATCTTTATGTCAAAACCTTTCTTAACTGTAATTATATTAGACATAAATAATTGAATCAGTTTATTCTTACGTAATATTATTTTAACATCAATCGACAAAATTACGATATAAAAATCGAAGCAGCAAGTATTAAAACAAATTTTGATTTAATATTGGAATAAAGCCTTAACCCATAGATTCAATCAGCCTTTGCCTTGCTTAGCTATTACTAGAAAAGCCAACATAAAAAAAGAAGAAAAGAAAAAGATTGCCGAGAAAAAAGATAAAAAAACTTAACTCCAAACAAAAATAGTGAAATAAAGAAAGGACTTAGTGAATCGAAGAAAGAATTTAGTGAATCAAAGAAACAATCTAATAAATCAAAGAAACAAATAATTAATACGAAGAAACAAACTCGTGAATCTTCGTTTCAATACCCAAATGATGCACATCTTTCATATCAAATGATGCACATCTTTCGGGGTGAAAGATGTGCATCATTTGATTTAAGTAAATTTAAGTGGGAATTTTGATATAGAATCTTAAGAGCTTAATCTCCTTAATTCTAATATGCAAATATACGAAATAAATCAGTATTAATCAATAGTCTTAACAAAAAAAAAGAGTGGCTACCTTTTTCAAAGTAACCACTCCTTGGTGTTAAGAATTTAGAGTTTTAATGCTCTAATTTCTATTTGCTATTTAACAATCAGCTTTTGGGTTCTATTGATATCAGTGTTTTGAATTCTGATATAGTAAACTCCCTTTGCTAAGTTGTTAAGGTCTATAGTTTGTTCAATTGTTCCACTAACTGGTTTTGCATTAATTGTGTTAAGGATGCGTCCTTGAACGTCACTTAATACAATCTTAGTTTCACCATTTATTCCACTAACCACAAGGTTTGTTTGGCTTGTTGCTGGGTTAG
>DUQY01000224.1 GCA_012837565.1 Bacteroidales bacterium
ATTGAATTAATATAATATGTTACTCCGTTGTTTGTTACTGATTTTGGAATTGAAATTGAGTCCCTTGGTTTTATGTTATAAAAAGGATGATTTGCTTCCTGGAATGTTATTTCAACATGTTTTTTTGCCTTATCTGTAATATTGAAATAAATATTCTGTCCATTAATTACGGATGAGAAATCAAATGCTTTTACATTTATACTAATACCAAAAAATGATATTAATAAAATTATTAATGCTTTTTTCATATTACTTCTTTCTGAGGCTTGGTTTGATGAAGTATCAGTTCAATAAATAGATAGATAGTTAGAAATACTGCTATCATTATGTCACCTATTGCAATTGCTCTTTTACCCATAACAAGTATTGGAATAAGGATTGCACAAGTTTCTGCTACAAGATAGGTATAATAACCAGTTGTAAATCCTCTATGTAGGCCGACAAAGCTCATTAGAATAAATAATTGGATTATTGCAATTGATATGAAGTAATAGGGGTTGTAGGATAGGGTTTCTAACATTTTAAGGCGATAGAAGTACATGTATTCTGGAAGAAGGGGGCTGTTTATTAGGTCTACTGCATAGCTATTGAACAATCCAATAAAGGAGTTAAATATTATAGCTAATCCGTATGATATTATGCAAATTATTAAGATTATTTTGGTTAATAGACTTGGTTTATAGCCTTTCTCAAACTTCTTTAGTTTTAGCTTTGTTCTTTGTTTTTTTTGCTTTACTATTTTGGTCTTTTCTATCTTTTCCAATACCTCTTCTTGCTCCTTTTCTTTCTCTGTGTTCATTCCCGTCAGATTATTTCTTATTCTACTGTTATTTCGTCTGCAAAACAATGAGCCTTATACCCATTTCCGCTATGTCCTTCTGGACAAATCTTAATGGCTTTTGCTTCTATCTTAATATATCTTATGTTTTGAATCTCTTGTGTAACGTATTTTGGTTCGTTCTCACATATAGTTCTCCCTATTTCTTTCTTTATCTTCGAGCTATAAGTATAGATTTTATTATTTGCTTGTAAATCTTTGGTATATATGGTATTTACTTTTGTATAGTTTTTTCCGTCTTTCGACACATAGAAACTAACTTCTGTTGGGGCAAATATCCAAGACTCTGTGTCGTCTAAAAAGTTTATTGTTATATCTTTTACTGAGGTTATTTGGTTAAGGTCTAGTGTTAGGTTATAATCATTCCCAAGTGTTCCCACCCAACGTTCATAGCTTTGTTTGGTGCCAAATAGACCATCGGTTAGGGTGTATTTGGATGAGCCTGGATATTGTGGGTTAAGGTTTTCAAGTTCGTATTTTCTGCCTGTTGCTTTGTTAATGGTATAGCTTTGTTGGAATAAAGAGGTCTTAAGTTGATTCTCTTGTTTTATTGTGTTCTTTTCTCTGCTTATTGCTCTTGCATTAATTGTTGTTGGCTGGTTAAGGAGAATTGGTTTTGTGTATTTATTAGTTTTAAGTATTGGTTCTTCTAGGTTAGTTGTATAATATATATCTGAATTTTTCATTGGAGAGTAAAGGGTTAGCTCAACTTGTTTCTTCTTTTTATTCCATAGGGTAGAGGATTGAACTGCATAATGTGAGGTTGCAAAATTATATCCTAAGATATTATATCGGTGAAGCTGTGTTTCTATTCTAACAAGGAAGTTTTCGTAGTTTTTTAGTTCTTTCTTAGTCCAAGCTATTTCGCTTAGTGCCGATAGGCGTGGCAAATCCATATATTGTAGTTTTTCGTATGTTGGTATATATTCTGTCCAGGTGCAAGCTTGAACTCCCATTATATGTTCTGCTTCTTTCTTAGTTAGTTCTGCAGGTATTGGTTCGTAATCGTATACTTTCTTAAGGGTTGTGAAGCCTCCAATTGCAAGAGGTTCCTGGTCGGCTGCTCCTTGGTGGTTGTTGAAATATAAGAATGCTGACGGAACCATAATTGCATCATGTCCTAGTCTTGCTGCATCTATTCCTCCGCTTTCACCTTGCCACGACATTATGATAGCACCTGAACCCTCTCCACCTTCCAAAACTTCATCCCAACCAATTGTTTGTCTGCCTTTTGATTTAAGGTAGTTTACCATTCTGTTTGTGAAATAAGGTTGTAGAGCTTGTTCATCTTTTAAGTTATTTGCTTTCATTACAGCTTGGCATTCCTTGCATTCCATCCAACGAACCTTTGGACATTCATCACCTCCAATATGAATATAAGGGGAAGGGAATAGTTCAATAACTTCATCTAATATATCTTGTAGGAAGGTAAAGGTCGCCTCTTTTGTACAAAATACATCGTCGAAAACTCCCCATGTTGTTGCTGGCTCTATTTGTTTTCCAGTACAAGAATACTCAGGGTAGGCAGCAAGAAGAGCAACCGTATGCCCTGGCATTTCAATCTCTGGTATAATATTTATATATCTTTCTTCTGCATACTTAACAATATCCTTTACGTCATCTTGGGTATAATAACCGCTATAAGGTTTGCCATCGAATATTTGAGGAAAGTTATCAGTATAGTGACCTACTAAGGTTTCTTTCCTTTTTGCTGCAATTTGGTGTAGTTTAGGGTATTTCTTAATTTCTATCCTCCAACCTTGGTCATCGGTAAGGTGCCAGTGGAAGGTGTTGATTTTATGAAAAGCAAGCATGTCGATATAATTCATAACTTCCTCTTTGGAAAAGAAGTGACGTGCACAATCTAAGTGTTTGCCACGATATGAAAAGCGAGGATAATCTATTATTTCACCTGTTGGTATTAAGATTATTGAGTTTACTTTATCAATCTTTGCAGTCATCATGATTTGCAAGAGAGTTTGAGCTCCATAGAAAAACCCATTGTTTTCATTAGCCGAAATAACAATTTTATCACTAAGTATATTAATTTGGTATCCCTCTTTTCCTAAAACCTTATCGGAGGATAATACAAATATTATTGAGTTAGAAATGTTATATTTTGGATTATCTCTTTTAGGAAGAACTGGTCTTATTTCAGGATTATATGCCTTTAGTTTTGAGCCAAGATACTCTGCAACAGAATATTCTTTTGAATCAATATTGCAAATTATCTTTGTGTTATTATCGAAGTTAAATGTTGAGGACTTATCCATCTTAACACTTACAGGTTGCGGGATAATATTAATGGAGTTCTGACCAATTGAATCGATCGTAATCAGTCCAATAATAAACAATAATGTAATAAGCTTTGTTCTCATATAAAAATCTGTTTTATTTATATGCAAAAGTAAGAAAAAAATGTTGAGATTTATAGAAGATAAGTGTTTTTACTGTATATTTGTAATAATTATTTCTAATAAAACTCATAAAGGGATATCTTTACTATATAATACTACCTATGGTTTTGGTGTCACTAAATACTTATGTCTCTAGTCTTACTTAGTTCGATAATGACACATGTTCTATAACAATATTCCATAGCGATAGCACTTATTGTGATTCTCCTACGCCATTTGTTGTGTAGCTTAATGCAAGCCAGGGGCAGATTATTATTATTGGACGCCAGAGGCAGGCTTGTCCGATACTAATGCTTGTAACCCAATGGCAACAATCAATAATAGCTCTTGATGCAACTTGTTTTGAGATATAGTTCCTATATATGGAATATTGGTAGCTTTTCTCCCTCCATTGAGATTAATGGTAAAAGGATATATAGAGTTTGTGTATATTCCAATTGTTTCAGATTTATACAGAAATAGAAAGGGGCGCAATTATTACGCCCCTTTAATGTTTTATTTGAAACTATCTTTAATCTTTTTTAATTCTTGTCTTAGTTCTTTTGGCAAGTGAGTGAAAATATCATAGAAGGTTTCTGCTCTTTCAAGCTCCCCATGCCATTCTTTCTTGTCAATTTTCATAACTTTTTCCATGTCTTCTTTTGTTACTGCTAAGCCATCAATGTTTATTCCATCTAGTTTAGGTATCTTGCCAATAGGTGAATCCATTGCAATAGCTTCATCATTACACCTATCGAAAACATAGGCTAAGATTCTTGAATTCTCACCATATCCTGGCCATAAAAATTTGCCATTTTCTTTTCTAAACCAGTTTACACAGAATATTTTAGGTAGTTTATCCTTATCGGTTTTCTTACCCATATCAATCCAATGCTGAAAATAATCTCCCATATTATAACCGCAGAAAGGTTTCATCGCAAATGGGTCATGCCTTAAATCACCTTCCTTAAGACCAATTGCAGCAGAGGTTATTTCAGAACCAATAAGTGAGCCTATCATAACACCATGATTCCAATCATTTGCCTCATAAACCAGAGGGATAATGGTTTGACGACGACCTCCAAAAAGAATTGCCGAAATAGGAACTCCATTAGCTTCATCATAAGCTGGATCAACAACTGGGCATTGAGCTATTGGGGTTGTAAAACGTGAATTGCTTTGTGCACAAGGAGTAGTTGAGTTCTTATCAAACACATTATTCTTCCAGTCAAG
>DUQY01000225.1 GCA_012837565.1 Bacteroidales bacterium
AAACTAGCTGATCTTAGAGACAAACAAGAGAATGAAAACAATAATAAAAATATTTAATAAAAAACTATTAGTCTTTACTAAGGCACAGTTCTCTGCCCTAATTGGAGGTGGGGTTGATTATCTTCCAATGATATTCTTCACCGAGGTTTTTGGAATACATTATACCATTAGTATTGGTATAGGGGGAGTGATTGGAGCTATAGTTAATTTCTCCATCAATAAGTATTGGACCTTTCGCTCTAGGGGTCAAAGCTACCAAAACAAGACTCCTAAGCAATTGCTTAAATTTGCAATAATGGTGATTAATAGTATAGTGCTAAAGGCTTCGGGCACTTATTTCCTAACATCAGTATTTATGGTTGATTATAAGATAACCCGTATAGTGGTGGATTTATTTGTCTCATTATTTATAAATTATAATCTCCAAAAGCATTGGGTATTTAAGAAAAGAGCCAAAACCAAGCTATAAACACCAAGCCCAATACTTGTATTTAATTATTCCAAACTATTAGTTTTGGAAAAAACTCGTATATTTGTACATTGATAATTTATAAGGAATGAATATTTTAATAATACATAATATATACTCATCCAAGGGTGGCGAGGAAGGAGTTGTTGAGTTGCAGGAAAAGCTTCTTAGGTCAAAGGGGCATAATGTTTTATTGTATACAAGAGAGTATTCAGAAATGAAGAAATGGTTATTGGGTCGCTTTGGAGGATTATTTACATCTATACACAATCCTAAATCACATAGAGACTTAAAAAAAATAATCTCTTCTTTCAAACCAGATATTGCTATATTACATAACTTATTCCCTATTATCTCTCCCTCAATTATCCCTTTACTTAATAAAAACAAAATTCCCACTTGGCAGATTGTTCATAATTACCGATTACTTTGCCCAATAGGTATTTTCTACACTAAGGGCGAGATATGCCAGGAGTGTTTAGGCTTTGGTAGAGAATGGAATTGTTTAAAGAATAATTGTACAGGCTCCTATTTTGCAAGTTTGTCTTTAGCAATAAGAGGGTTATTTACAAGGAAACTGAAATACTATAATAAGGTGGATTATTTCTATACTTTGTCGTTATTTCAAAAGAAGAAACTAATTGATAATGGTTTCGCAGTTGATAAAATAAGAAACCTTCCTAATACTTTTATGCCTAAACAAAAGGTTGAAGAGGTTAATCTTGAAGAAAAAGAATATATTGGTTTTGTTGGAAGATTAACAAAGGAAAAAGGTTTGTTCGACTTCATTGAGATTGCAAGACAGATGCCAGAGTATTCATTTAGAGTTGCTGGTGAAAGGACTAAAGAATCTGAAAACCTAGACTTCCCATCTAATATAAAGTTCGAAGGCTTTCTTAATCAAAAGCAAATGGCTGAATTTTACAAGAAAACTAAGCTTATCTTATTCCTAAGTAGGTGGTATGAGGGTTTTCCACTGGTACTACTTGAGGCAATGTATAATTACACCCCTATTATTGTAAATAACCTATCGGTTATGGCAGAAGTTGTGGAAGATAGAAAGCAGGGCTTCGTTGTGGAGATTGGTGATACTGCGCTTATAAAGAAAAATATAGAAGAAATAT
>DUQY01000314.1 GCA_012837565.1 Bacteroidales bacterium
AAAAACAGGAGTTGCAATGACGAGTGCCAAGCACAATACGACAAATACTTTTCTCATAATAATCCTCCTAAGGGATTTTCTCTATATATAGTCTTACATGGCCTTTTCTATCGGTACATGCAAAATTCTTCGAAGAGTCTTCATTATTTTTGGATTACTTGAGAAAGTGATATATAAGAATATACAAATAAATCGTATTAATTCACCTAGGTATGACACTATATGTCATACCCCTACCCTTATACTCTAGGTGAAGGGGAAAATATTTGGTCAGATTATGAGAACCATAATCTTATGCAATTAAGTTGCTAACCATCTTAGAGTATGTTATCCCTATATATGGAAATGAACACAACCCGCAATGCTTTTCATATTCTTGTTAAGAATTCTGTCGATACTGTTTGATAGCTGGAGAACAAATATGGATTATCTCACGGATCTCAAGGCAATCCTCCACTCAAAAAGAGCAAACCTTTACTACTTAGAAAAATGTAGGGTTATGGTAAAGGATGGACGGGTGGTCTATCTGACACAGGCAAAAGACGGTTCTCAATACTGGAATATACCGATTGCCAACACGACAGTAATCATGTTAGGGACCGGAACTTCCATTACCCAAGCTGCAGTTCGCATGCTTGCTTCTGCAGGTGTCCTTTTTGGGTTTACAGGAGGGGGCGGGACCCCTTTGCTAGCAGGCACTACTGTAGAGTGGCTGACTCCAGAGAGTGAATATCGTCCAACGGAGTATGTACAAGGATGGCTTAGATTTTGGTTTGATCCTGAAAAACGATTAGTGGTGGCGAAAAAATTTCAAAAGGCAAGAGTGTCATATCTACAAAGCGTTTGGGGCAAAGACAGGGAACTTCAACAAGAAGGAATCTATCCAGATGACCTTGAAGTTGAAAAAGCCCTTTCTGCATTCTCAAACCAGATCGACAAAGCTGCCAATCCAGGAGACCTGCTGACAACTGAAGCAGCTATGACAAAACAACTCTATAAGTATGTAGCACAAAAAACTGGGTTTTCCGGATTCGTGCGCGACAGAGAAAACGCAGTAGACCTTGCCAATGTACTTCTCAATCATGGGAATTATCTTGCATATGGCCTAGCGTCCACAACCTTATGGGTATTGGGGATCCCTCATGGGTTTGCAGTAATGCATGGGAAAACAAGACGCGGAGCATTAGTGTTTGATGTCGCTGACTTGGTTAAAGATGCTTTGGTCTTACCTCTTGCTTTCGTTTGTGCAAAAAAGGGAACAACTGAACAGGAATTCAGAGAAACACTTCTACAAGCATTTTCAAAACATAAAGCCCTAGACTACATGTTTGACAGGGTAAAAGAAGCTACTCGTGATGGATATGTCGTGGATGAGAGCCTATGATAGTCATTTTTAGTTCACAATGCCAAAAGAATGCAATTGCAAAAACAAGCAGGGTCCTCGATTCATTTGCAAACCGGATAGGCACTTCAACCTGGAAAACGGTGATAACTCAAGAAGGCTTACTTGCGGTAAAAAAACTCCTCAGGAAAACGGCGAGCAAGAACACCGCAGTTGCTTGTCATGTGATACATGGAAGAAGTTCCATGGAACTTCTTTGGATTGTAGGAAAACGGAATTGTTTTAATAAAGAAGGTATAATCCCTGTAGCTTTGACTCAAAATAAAATCCTTTCGACCTCCTGGGAAAATGATTGGAATTTCCATCCTCTCATACAAGCTTTAGTTGCCCTTTCTGCATTATTTCATGATGTGGGAAAAGCAAACAAGGCATTCCAAAAGAAGCTCATTGCCCGTTCAAAAACAGTACAAGACCCCCTTAGGCATGAGTGGGTCTCCTGTCTAATTGTTGTGGCATTGGTTCGGCAAGGCGGAAATAGCGATATCGGATTTTTAGGGTTGCTTGAAAACAATGCCTATTCCATCCCTGCTCTCATGACGACAATAGAGGGTATCGGTAAGGAGGAAAGCCCCTTCCAAGATATCCCTGATTTTTGCTTTTACATTATCTGGCTTATCCTTGGACACCATAAGCTGGCAAAAGGAGCGGACGCTGCGGAATGGAAAACATACCACTTATCCGATTTGAACTCCTTCAAGAAGATGCTAAAAAACAATTGGGGATATTGCAGTGAAGAACTACCCACTAAAGGCCTTCTTTTCCCTCAAGGACTTGTCCTAGGATCAAAAGCTTGGGCTGCACAAACCTCAAAATGGGCAAAAAAGGCCATTGCTACCCTTCCTCTGTTCAATGATGCCTTGGAGGCTCAGACATTCCGCCCCATACTGCTCTATTCACGCTTATGCTTGATGTTTGGTGATCATTCATTCTCTTCAACCGGTGCTGATGAGAACTGGAAAGATCCCCTGGGCTTATATGCCAATACTGATTCTGAGAAGAAACTCAAACAACAT
>DUQY01000226.1 GCA_012837565.1 Bacteroidales bacterium
AACTAATTTCCCTCCAAATTCTCTTCCGTCTTCATAGTTTCCATAAAGGTTACCACTTAGATTTGCTTTCCACCACTTTGTTATTTTCTGATCAATAATTAGTTCGGCACCATAGTTTGAACTTTGTGATAGGTTCATTGAAGTATTAGCAATTCTTATACCGTCAGCATATTCTTCTGATGCAACGTCCCATACCCAATCAAATCCAAATTGTCTTGCATTTTCTTCATTCCATAAAAAGTTGAAATTAGTTATAGCATTACTTGTTCTTCTATAATATAAGGAGGTAAAGATAGTGGTTTTTGGGAAAATTTTTGAGTATCCAATTTCAAATGCATCTGTGTATTCTGGCAATATATCTGGATTACCAAATCTAATGTAGGCAGGATTATTAATGTCTATATATGGAGCTAATGACCATGGACTTGGTCTATTAATTCTACGTGAATAGGATACTTGACCTGATTGTGAATCGGTGAAGTTATAAGAAATATGAACAGTTGGGTATATGCTGAAATAATTTTTGGTCTCTTGATTCTTTGGGAAAAATAGTTCTTCGTTATTTTGTAATTTTGAGCCATCTCTATAAACTTGTTCCAATCTTAGCCCTAATTGGGTTGATAGCTTTTTATTGAAATTGTAACCAAGAGTTCCATAAATTGCATGTATTGATTCTTTATATTTGAATACATAGCTCATACTGTCGTCCCTTATCATATCTCTTGAAGGATAGTAGTCATAGTTCGCATTAGTATTCACATAGTTTAGATTATAACCTGTTTCAAGTTTTAAGTTTTCTGAGAAAGGATGAACATAATTTAATGTTACAAAGGCTCTGTCATTATTTGATTTGGATATGTTATTAAGATAGAAAGTTTCGGCCGAATTTTCTTCAAAACTTCTAACTTGTAGGTTATTATTTGAAAACTCTCCAATGTTCCAATTAGCATCAATGGTTAGGAGTTGGTCTTTTTTATTGAATTTCTTTTCATAGTTAAGAGTGAAATTTTGGAAGAACATTTTTCTCTTTCCTGTTTCTAATCCAAAATAGTTATTGGAGTTTGATGAATCAAGAGGATTGCTGCTGTCCCAAGAGAATAATCTTTCTTCACTAATTCCTTTTGGAGGGGTGCCTCCTTTTCTTAAATTATAAGATAGACTTAAGGTGTTTTTGTTATTAATATACCAATCGCCACCAATTTTAAACCCACGTCCAAGTCTATTGCCATCAGTGTAGCGATTTTGTAGTAAGTTTAGATTGTTTGCTAACATTGTTTTTTCGTTAAATCCATTACTTGATGTTTCAAAATACCTTATATCTCCATTAAAATAAACGGCATATTTCTTTGTTGAATAATTTAAAGCAGCAGACAAGCTCGCTTGTGGAAATAGAAATTTGTCTATATCCATATTGTTATTGATTCCGACTCCAGTGGATGCTGCAATAGATCCATTGAATCCTCTGTTTCCTTTTTCTTTAAGAACTATATTAATAATACCACTCATGCCATCTGGATTATATTTTGCAGAAGGGTTTGTTATAACTTCAACGCTTTCAATTGTTGAGGAAGGGATTTGTTCTAAAACGGTTTGAAGGTCGCTTCCAAGAAGTTCGCTTGGTCTTCCGTCAACAAGAACAGTAACGTTTCCGCTTCCACGAAGAGA
>DUQY01000227.1 GCA_012837565.1 Bacteroidales bacterium
CCAAAGCGATGATTAATTGGAAGTTTCAAAGGTTAATAGTAATTATATCAGCTTTTCTTTTAATTGCTAAGTTCGCTGCCTATTTCATTACAAACTCTGTGGGGGTTTACTCCGATGCAATGGAAAGCATAGTTAATGTTGTTGCAGGAGTTATAAGCCTTATATCACTACGCTGGGCAGCTAAGCCAAGAGACGAAAAGCATCCATTTGGACATGGAAAAGCAGAACTTATATCAGCATCCATTGAAGGGTCTCTTATAATTCTTGCTGGAGGACTAATCATATTTGAAGCTGTAAAAAGGTTTTTCCATCAACCAACAGATCTACCAGAACTTGAAATTGGGATGATAGTTGTTGCCTTTGCAGGAGGAATGAATTTCTTGCTTGGAGCTTGGAGTATAAGACAAGGCAAGAAAACCTTATCCGTAGCCTTAGTTGCAGGAGGAAAGCACTTACAATCCGACACCTATTCCACAATAGGATTACTAGTAGGTTTAATTCTAATCAAAATCACAGGTCTTATAATATTAGATAGCATACTTGCACTTGTTTACGGATCAATCATTATTATCACAGGACTAAGAATACTAAGCAAAACCATAGCTAACCTAGTTGATGAAAATGATGAAGAGGAACTAAAGTTTATTGCAAAGAGAATTGAACAGCAAAAAGAAGAGGACTGGATAAACATTCATAACCTAAGAGCTGTAAAGTATGGGAACTCCCTTCATATCGACTGCGACATAACCCTACCATGCTTTTACACCATTCAAGAGGGTCATAAAGTTACCTACAAACTCAAACAAGCACTTCAAAGAGATAATATCGAATTATACTTTACGGTTCATAGTGATCCTTGTGAGCAAAAATATTGCTCAGAGTGCAGAATGAGTAATTGTAAGCTAAGAAAAGAGGACTTAAAAGTTCCATTTAATTTTAGCGTTGAGAATATCATTTCAATAGAAAACGATTAGTTTTAAGAAAAAACCTTACAAATTCAAATAAATATTTATCTTTGCTGAGTCATATATAATAATTCCAATATGAAAAAGATAATCATTCTAACACTAATAATCTTTTCTTGTCTAAGTCTATCGGCTCAAGACCTAATAGTTAGAAAAAACCCAAAGGCTGAAATAAGCTGTAAAATTATTGAAATAGGTGAAGACTTAGTTCTTTATTCTTCTTATTTGGGAGGTCAGGACAGACAGTTTAGTATAGATAAAAACAATATCGAATACATTAAGTTTGAAAATGGTGAAATACTATATATAGAACATTCAATGTTTGGAAAGAACAACTATCAGGACAATACAAATAATGCAATCAAATTTAATTTCACAGCTCCTGTACTTGGGTTTATGGAATTTGATTATGAAAGAAGTATTAAACCAGAGCAAAGTTGGACGGTGGGACTTGGTATAATTGGTTTAGGTTTTCAATCCTTTGGCTTGGAATCAACAGGCATTTCTTTTTCAGGAGGCTATCGTTTCTACCGTTCACCTGATTACTATGTAAGGAATTTGAAATATGCTCATATA
>DUQY01000302.1 GCA_012837565.1 Bacteroidales bacterium
AATATCTTTTAAATAAGTGTCTTTATCTTTGATGTCTACCAGTTCAAAACGGCCAAATTTACGTGTATCTTCATAACTTAGGGTGTGACCGCTTGATAGATTAAACACTACATGTATATGCTTATTTAAAGGCGCATCCATAAAGTATTTGCCTTCCATACGTAAATGAGATACTAAAAGATAGTCATCTAAAATAAACTTTAAATACTTCGCTTCACGTTCTACTTTATGTATACGTTGACCTTTTAATTTAGTTTCAAATGTATCATCATTTGAAACAATAGGTCGATAGTATACTAAAACATCACGTATGACTTCACCTTCTAATACTGTATTTAAATTTCTACGAATGGTTTCTACCTCAGGTAGTTCAGGCATAGTACTTCTCCTTTATTTTAATTCATACCAGTTGGTTCCAACATCACATGATGTTTTCAGTCTAACGCCTAAATTAAAGGCTTTTTCCATGATGTTTGGTATGACTTCTTTCATCTCATCCAACTCTTCTTTAACAACCTCAACGATGAGTTCGTCATGTACTTGTAGGATAAGCTTTGATTTCTTGTTATTATCTTTTAAATAGTTGTGTAAATCAATCATTGCGAGTTTAATAATGTCTGCTGCTGTACCTTGAATCGGTGCATTTAAACTCGTACGTTTACCAAATTCTCTTAAGTTAAATACTTTTGAGGATAGTTCCGGTATATAACGGCGACGATTTAAAAGTGTTTCAACATAGCCATGTGTTTTAGCAAACTCAACGATATTGGTCATGTAATCTTTAATTTCAGGATATACTTCCAAATAACGACTAATAAAGTTTTCTGCTTCTTTGACTGTTACACCAATATCCTCAGATAAACTCCATGGTCCAATACCATAAATAATACCGAAGTTAACTGCTTTAGCACGTCTTCTTTGTTCACTATCGACTGTATCTACGTGGAATACCTTTTGAGCTGTTACGGTATGAATGTCTTGATCTTCTTCAAATGCTTGTTTTAAATTTTTAACATCTGCCATAGCTGCTAACACACGTAATTCAATTTGAGAGTAGTCAGCACCTACAAAATAACTATCAGGTTCAGGAATAAATAATTTTCTTATTTGTCTACCTTCTTCTGTACGAATAGGTATATTTTGTAAGTTCGGTTCTAAACTTGATAAGCGACCAGTTAAGGTTAGTGCTTGATTATAAATGGTGTGTACACGGTTATCTTCAAATACGGATTCTTTAATTCCAATTAAATAGGTTGAATATAGTTTAGTTAGTTGTCTGTATTCAATAATCAAGTTAATAATTGGATGGTGATCAATTAAGTTGTTTAAAACTTCAATACCAGTAGAGTATCCTGTTTTAGTTTTCTTACCATTTGGTAGACCTAAGGTATCAAATAAGACATCACCTAATTGTTTAGGACTATCGACATTAAAGTCAACACCTGCTAAAGAAAGAATTTCAGTTCTTAATTTATCAATACGTAAAGACATATCTTTAGTTTGATTCTCTAGTTCTTTTAGGTCAACCGTTAAACCTTGATATTCCATATCTGCAAGGACATCTGATAAAGGTAGTTCCACATCATTTAGTAAACTTAATTGGTTACGTTCAGCTAATACATCAAGCGTTTGTTGCATCAGTTTATGGATGATATACGCCTTTTTAGCTATGTGACCTTCATAATCTGATGGAATTAAAGGTAGAGCT
>DUQY01000019.1 GCA_012837565.1 Bacteroidales bacterium
AAGCCTCTTGACTTATCTTTATAAATTCTATAAGGAAACGAGCTACAAACAATACTATTAAGAATATACCAAAAATAAATCCTTGGCGTGGTGGTGTTTTCTTCTTCATAAAATATAAATAAAGAAAAGTTCCTAATGCAATATAAGAAAGAGCTTCATAAATTTGGGTTGGGTGCATTGGCATTGATTGACCATCTCTTACAAATATAAATCCCCATGGCAAACTTGTTGCAACTCCATATATTTCTGAATTCATTAGGTTGCCAATTCTAACTGCTGCACCTGCAAATCCAATAATAATAACCAATCTATCAATTACCCATAAATAAGGGAGCTTTGTATTTCTGCAAAAGAAAAATGTTGCAATAAGTAGTCCTATTGCTCCACCGTGAGATGCTAAACCTTGGTAACCAATAAACTTCCAACCATCTGCCGTATTCTTTATTGGTAGAAGCATTTCAACTGGGTTATTTATATAATATGAAAACTCATAGAAAAGACAATGCCCTAATCTTAGTCCGGCTAATAGACCAACAAACATATAGATGGTCATCTTATCTAAAAAATAAACTGGCACATTTTCTTTTGCAAACATCTTCTTTAAGAGTAAGTAAGCAATTATAAAAGCGAAAGCAAATAAGACACCATACCAACGAACTGATAGACTTCCGACACTAAAGATTATAGGGGATACATCCCAAGTTATACTTAGTAAATTCATACTTAAAATTATTTGTTATTTTCCTTTTAACTTATATTACGAAACTCTGTCTTATATACATTTTACGTAATTTTATGGGTGCAAATATACATTATTTTTATAAAAAATGGGTAGACTTGCGAGATTTATAATAATATAGTATATTTGCAGACTGTTTAAAATAGAAAACAATAGTATAAAGAAATGAATGATAATATGATAAATATAACTCTGCCTGATAATTCTATCAAGCAATTTTCTGAACCTGTTAATGCTATAGATATAGCAAAGAGTATTAGTGAAGGATTGGCTCGCAACGTTCTTTCCGCAACAGTAAACGGAGAGGTTTGGGATGCAAATCGAATGATTAATGAAGATTGTACTATTAAACTTAATACTTGGAATGACAGAGAAGGAAAAGAAACTTTTTGGCATACTTCTGCCCACCTTTTAGCTTCTGCAATTTCCGAATTATACCCACATGCTAAATTTGGCATTGGACCAGATATTGAAAATGGCTTCTACTATGATATTGACTTTGGTGAGGATCAAATTACACCAGAAGACTTCTCTAAGATAGAACAAAAGATGCAAGAGCTAGTTAAGGCTTCGACCAAAATCATTAGAAAAGATATATCAAAAGCAGATGCATTAAAGATGTTTTCTGAGCAAGGTGAAACCTATAAGGTGGAGCTGATTAACGAACTAGAAGACGGAACTATAACTATTTACGAAAGTGGTAATTTTACTGATCTTTGTCGTGGACCTCACTTATTAGACTTTTCAATAATCAAGTCAATCAAAATACTTTCATTGGCTGGGGCATATTGGAGAGGTGATGAAAAGCGTAAACAATTAACCAGAATTTACGCTATAACATTCCCTAAGAAAAAGGAGCTTGACGAATATCTAAACTACTTGGAAGAGGCGAAGAAAAGAGACCATAGAAAACTTGGAAAAGAATTAGAGCTGTTTATGTTCTCTGAAAAAGTTGGTCAAGGGCTACCTATATGGCTTCCAAAAGGAGCAATGCTTAGAGAAAGACTTGAAAACTTCTTAAAAAAACTACAAAAAGATTATGGCTATCAACAAGTAATAACTCCACATATTGGAGATGTTGACTTATATAAGACATCAGGCCACTATCAAAAATACGGACAAGATTCTTTTCGCACAATATCAACTCCAAACGAAGGAGAAGAGTATTTCCTTAAACCAATGAACTGCCCTCACCATTGTGAAATCTATAAAGTAAAACCTCATTCATATAAAGATTTACCATATAGAATTGCAGAATTTGGCACTGTTTATCGTTATGAACAAAGTGGAGAGCTTCATGGCTTAACAAGAGTTCGTTCATTTACTCAAGATGATGCTCATATTTTCTGTACGCCAGACCAACTTAAAGAAGAATTTTGCAAGGTAATAGATATTGTATTATATATATTCAAAACCTTAAAGTTTGATAACTTTACTGCTCAAATTTCTCTTCGTGACCCAAATAATACAGAAAAATATATTGGTTCTGATGAGAGTTGGGAAAGAGCAGAAAGTGCAATTGTTGATGCTTGTAAAGGAAGAGGACTTGAAACAACTACTGTAATTGGAGAAGCAGCTTTCTATGGACCTAAGCTTGACTTTATGGTTAAGGATGCAATTGGTAGAAAATGGCAGTTAGGAACGATACAAGTTGATTACAATCTTCCTGAACGTTTTGAATTAGAATATACAGGACCAGACAATCAAAAACATAGACCAATAATGATCCACAGGGCACCATTTGGTTCTATGGAAAGATTTGTTGCAGTTTTAATTGAGCATACAGGAGGGAAATTCCCTCTTTGGTTAACACCAGAACAATTTATTATTTTACCAATTAGCGAAAAACATGAATCATATTCAAAAAAAGTATTATCTTTGCTCGCTAGTTTCGACCTAAGAGGAAGCATTGATGAGAGAAACGAGAAGACTGGTAAGAAGATTAGGGATGCAGAGTTAGGTAAAATACCATTTATGCTTATTGTTGGAGAAAACGAAGAGAGCAAAGGCACTGTGTCGGTTAGAAGACATGGAGAAGGAGACCTTGGAGAGATGGCAATGGAAGCATTTGCAAAGATGGTTGAAGAGGCAGTAAAAAAAGAATTAGAATAATTACATTAATAAAATATATTACATAACTAAATTTAGGAGGAATTAATTATAGCAACAAGAGTTCAGTTTAGCAAGAGACTACCAATTAGAAAAGAAGAACAACACAAGATTAACGATAAAATAATTGCACCAGTTGTTCGAGTAGTTGGTGAAAACATAGAAGCAGGCATTTTTAACATTAAAGACGCCATTAAAATTGCAGATAATTTAGGTTTGGACTTGGTAGAGATATCTCCATCAGCCAACCCTCCAGTTTGTAGGGTGATTGATTATCAAAAATTCCTATACGAACAGAAGAAGAAGGTGAAAGAAATGAAGGCCAAAAGCACGAAGATTGTTGTTAAAGAAATTCGTTTAGGACCACAAATCGACGAACATGACTTTAACTTCAAGCTAAAACATGCTATTCGTTTCTTGCAAGAAGGAAATAAAGTAAAAGTTGATGTATTATTCAGAGGAAGAACAATCATTTACAAAGATCAAGGAGAAACGCAATTGTTAAAATTTGCAGAAGCTTTGCTTGAATACGGAAAACCAGAGATGCTTCCAAAGCTTGAAGGAAAACGTATGATGATGATTATTGCTCCAAAGAAATAAGAAAAAGAAATAATTACTACTTGTGAAAGTAGAACATTAATATATAACAAACTAAAAAAGGACGTAAGATGCCAAAAATGAAAACTAAATCCAGTGCAAAAAAGCGTTTCACGCTAACTGGAACAGGCAAAATTAAAAGAAAGCATGCGTACCATAGTCACATTCTTACAAAGAAGACGACTAAGCAAAAGAGGAATCTAACACATACAGGTACTGTAAGTGTAGCAGATACTCCAGCTATCAGAGAAATGCTAGGAAAGTAAATTATTGCTTATCAGGAGTTATTAACCATTGTACTTAGCCAAAAGATTCTATTGTAATTGATAGGACGCTAATACGAAAAAAAATTAGAAAATTATGCCAAGATCAGTAAATCACGTTGCTTCAAGAGCACGAAGAAAGAAAATCCTAAAACGCACAAAAGGCTTTTGGGGAAGAGGTAAGAATGTTTGGACCGTTGCGAAAAACAAATGGGAAAAAGGACAACAATACGCTTACCGCGATAGAAAAAACAAAAAAAGAGAGTTCCGTGCATTATGGATAAACCGTATTAATGCAGCTTGTCGTCTGAACGATGTTTCTTACTCAGTATTCATGGGACTACTTCACAAAAACAACATAGAGCTTAACCGTAAGGTTCTTGCAGACTTAGCAATGAATCATCCAGAAGCTTTCACTGCTGTTGTTAAACAAGTGAAGAAATAATTAATAGAGTTGTTTAATCCCTAAAACAGAGTAAAAAAATGAGTAAGCCAGAATTAATGCTATATGTAGACAGCTTGACAGAAGAACATGATCTTCCAAAGTTTAAAGCTGGAGACACAATTACAGTATCATACAAAATTATTGAAGGTGTAAAAGAACGTATCCAACAATTTAAAGGAGACGTTATCCAATGTGCAGGCCTAGGCACTACAAAGACTTTCACAGTTAGAAAGATTTCAGGAGGAATAGGAGTTGAAAGGATATTTCCTTTATCATCACCATTTATCCATGAAATAGTAGTTAACAAACGTGGAGTTGTTCGTAGAGCAAGAATCTTCTACCTAAGAGGATTGACAGGTAAGAAAGCAAGAATTAAAGAAAGAAGACATTAGTCAACACTTTAATATAGAAAATCAAAAGCGACAAATAATTAATTTATTTGTCGCTTTTTTTGTATAGAATTAAATATTTTTAACTTATTGCTTGACTAAACTAACTCTTCGTTTCATTTTTTTCTTTCTTCGTTTTAAAAAATTCTTTCTTCGTTTCATTTTCCTGAAACAGCGTTTCATTAAAATGATATCAATAGATACTTGAAACCTCAACAAAAAGGTTGTCTTCAAGAGAATTTAGGGCATTTATTAGGAATATCCTCTTGTAATTCTTCAAGTCCTCAACTTTTATTTCTCTTTCTTTTATCCTTTTCTCATCCAAAAGTCTTTGTCTCATTGTTCCATTTAAAAGGAAGGTGCTTGGTGTGAGATAATCCTCTCCATCGAAAAGGACAATATTAGAATAAGAACTATCTGTTATAAAGCCATTTTTTACAATTAATATATCAGAAAAATCACCCCTTTTCTCAAATAAATCACTTAATGCATCTCTATTCTCAAACTTATAATCGTAAACTATATCATTATCGTAGACTAGCTTTAAACTCTTTATTTCTCTTTGCTTATACCTTGTTATTTCCACAGAATAATCATTCTCTGAATATAAGACCCTAAACTTATAAATATCATCATCATTAATCTTACTTAATGCAAGACTACTTATGTCTAAGGTCTTATTAAACGAGAATGTCTTGGAAGTTTCATTAACTCTTTGCTGATG
>DUQY01000228.1 GCA_012837565.1 Bacteroidales bacterium
CCTGAGGCTTTAATATTTGTGCCTTGTAGAGAAACAATAGTATTCTCAGCCACAATTCCCATTAACTCTCTTATTGGATCTGAGGGAATATTGAAGGTAAATAAAGATGGAACAGGTACAACAATTTTATGACCTAAAGCCTCTAAATAATTTAATCCTTCCATCTTTGGACTGCCTCCAGTGGTTATTGCTACTGCATCAAAGTATTCAACTCTTGAATTATTTTGATTAAAGGTAAGGGCGTATTTCTCTTCAAATGTAATTGAGCTTAGGTTATGAGAGGTCTTGACGATTATTCCTAATTCTTTGGATAGCCTTTGAAAACATTCGATTATTTCGTTTGAGTTCTGTGAGAGAGGGAAAACACAATCATCTTCCTGTGTAACTAATTTTACACCCATATCTTCAAACCACTTGTATGTATCTAAATGATTGAAGACTCTAAAGGCTCTTTTTAGTAATTTAAGACCGTTGCAAGGTAAAATTCAGTATTAAAAGTTAATAAACAGAATGTTAAGTCATATATTTTGCTTATCTTTGCACTATGAATAAGATAGAACTCACAAGTTTTGCAGACCTTGCAGCAGATAAAAGAAAAGTCAAAGAAGTATTCTTCAATCAAATTAATTCAATAATAGATTGGGAGAAGATAGATAAACTTATCAAAAGACATTATAATAAAGGTGTTAGTGCAGTAGGCAGACCATCCTACAGTGGATTATTATTATTCAAAATAACATTACTACAAACTTGGTACAACCTAAGTGACTATGAAGTAGAAGACCAAGTAAATGATAGGATATCATTTAGTAAGTTCTTAGGATTGAGTTTGGACGACAATTGCCCAGACCATAGTGTAATAAGTCGCTTTCGTACAGAAATGACAAAAAGAAAAGTTTACGACAAACTCCTAGAAGAGATAAATAAACAGTTAGTAAAGCATGGCATCTTAGTAAAGCAAGGTATTTTATTAGATGCAAGTGTAGTAGATACATTAAGAAAACCCAAAGGCAAGACAGAATATGAGGTTGTTATAGATAGAGAAGAAGATTCACAAGAAGAGCAAACAGAAGAAGAACCACAAAAAGAGAATAGAAGTAAGCTAGTAAAGAAAGAAAAGCCAGGAGTTGATAAAGAAGCAAGGTGGGTGAAGAAGAGAGGTCGTTTACATTATGGATACAAACAACATACAGCAACCAACGAAGAAGGATTAGTATTAGCTGTAATCACAACCGCTGCCAATGAAAGCGATACAAAACATGTAGAAGACGTATTAGATAAGATAGACACAGAGAACTACAAAAGCCTAAAAGCAGATAAAGGATATAAGAGTGAGAACAATGATAAAGTAGTAAAAGAAAAGAAGTTAAAGAATCATATCTTACATAAGGCTAAAAAGAATAAGAAGTTAACACGAAGAGAGATAGAATTTAATAAATTAATAAGCAAGACAAGATACAAGGTCGAGAGAACCTTTGGAACAATTAAGAAACAATTTGGAGGAG
>DUQY01000229.1 GCA_012837565.1 Bacteroidales bacterium
ATACGAACTATTCACAGGAAAGACACTTGAGAAAGTAGACTTTAAAGAATTACGTGGCTTAGAAGGAATTAGATCTGCAACAGTAGACTTTGACGGAACACCAATCAATATTGGAATTGCTCACGGACTTGCAAACGCACGCCAACTTCTTGATGATGTTCGTGCAGGAAAGACTAATTTCCACGCAATTGAAGTTATGGCTTGTCCAGGAGGATGTATTGGTGGAGCAGGGCAACCATTCCATCACGGAAACTTTGATATAATCAGAAAACGTCACGCAGCAATTTACCGTGAAGACGCAGGAAAGCCAATCCGTAAATCGCACGAAAACCCTTTCATACAAGCATTATACAAAGATTGGTTGGGTGAACCTTGTGGAGAACTATCACATCACTTGTTACACACTCACTATTTCGACAAATCAAAACATATAGAAATCGAAGGATAAAACATAAAGGCTATGGCAAAAATAAAATTATCAGAAGATAAAATAAACAAGATAAAGGAAATTTGCTCTTCATTTGGAAACAAACCAAGCGAAGTAATCAATGTCCTTCACAAAGCACAAGGAGAGTTTGGGTATTTACCAGCAGAATTACAAGACGTAATAGCACAAGAAATGAATGTTTCAGCAGCACACGTTTACGGCATTGTAACCTTCTACTCTTTCTTCACAATGACACCAAAGGGTGAGCATCCAATATCAGTATGTATGGGAACAGCATGTTATGTTCGAGGTGCAGAAAAGGTATTGGACGAATTTAAGAGAGAACTAAAGATTGGCGTAGGCGAAACCACACCAGATGGTAAATTCTCATTAAACTGCTTACGTTGTGTAGGAGCATGTGGACTAGCACCAGTAGTACTTATTGGCGAAAAGGTTTACGGCAGACTAACACCAGACGGAGTAAAAGATATTATCAACGAATACCGCTAATAATATTCTTATCCTGTAAAACCAAAAGGACGTTGATTAATTTCAGCGTCCTTTTTTTAAGCAATTAACACTTTACACACTTTTTGGGACAGTATCTTTTCCTAACTCTTTGTTTTGGTAAATTATTACAGCGTTTCAATTTTCTCTTTCTTTGATTCAATCTCCAATTCATGGCATGATGTTGGTGGAATCATGCCATGAATCGACCAACATCATGCCATGATTCCACCAACATCATGGCATGATTCTGAGACTGAATCTTCGTTCTATTTTTTTCTTCCTTAATAATAGGAGATTGTTTCTGCGTTTGTGCAAATTATAAGATAGGATTTAAGGATGTATAGGATATATATGCCATAATTAGTAATCAAGAAAATCTCTTAATACCTTAATCCTGATACAGTCAAGAGAGGAATGATTTTATAACACCTGCAAGCTTTGTGATTAATGTTGTTTTGAGGTTTCTATCGTTTGCTTTAAGATGTTTTCTAAGAGGTTGCCATACGTTTCCCAGCGGTAATTGGTCTTTACGAAGTCGTTGCCTGAAGTGGATATCTTTTGGGCAAGTTGAGGGTTTGTGAGAAGGGATATGATATGATTGGCGTTTTCTTGTGGCGTGGTGGCAATAAGGATTTCTTCATTTTCTTTTGCTCCTAAGGCTTCGTTAGCAAGGGGGGAGGTGATGGAAGGAAGATTCATTGCCATTGCTTCAAGGAGCTTGTTTTGAAGTCCTGTCCCTATTTGCATTGGCGCTATAAATATCTTAGACTTTGCGTAGTATTCTTTCATATCATCAACCCAGCCTGTAACGGTGATGTTGTCGGAGGCAAGGTTTCTTACCGATTGGACGGGGTTTGCTCCTGCAATTACTAAGCGTGCATCTGGTAGCTCTTTCCAAACAAGGGGCATAATCTCTTTGCCAAGATATAGGGCTGCAACAACATTTGGAGCATAGGACATTCCGCCTGAAAAGATTATATCAAATTCTTTTTCCTCTGTGGTCTTATATTCAAAATAGGAATTATCAACTCCGTTTGGAAGTACTATTATCTCTGATTGCCTCCTATGTCTTATCTCTTTCTTATCTGCCTCAACAATAATGGTTAGCTTATCGAAAACATCGAACATCTTGGCCTCGTATTTCCTTAGTCTCTTTGCTTCAAGGTTAAATAGGAACTTCTTAATGATATTGCACTTAGAGGCTCTGCCTTCCATATTTGCAGATAATGCATCTTGGTAGTCAAGTACTTTTGGTTTTTCTTTGCAAACGTATTTCGCTGTCCTAACAAATTGATTAAATATAACCTCTGGCTTAACCTGGTTGCAGTATTCTTTTAAGGCTCTTATGTTTTTTGAATGAGAATAGTACCCTGTTTGGAATGGGGTGCCATCGAAGAATGATGATGCTATACCTATTAGTCCATCAATATTATTGAACTCTGCAATATGTATACCCTTAACAAAGGTGGATAAAATATCTATTGATTTGCTTTCATATTTTGTGTTATTTAGGCAAAACAAGTAAACATCGTTTCTCTTTGATAGTTCTTTGATTTGATAATAGGCTCTTAGTTTGTCGCCTTTATCTAAGGGGTAGGGTATGCGTGAAAGTACAACTATTATCTTCATGTTTCATGGGTCTTAGGTTATGGTAGGGTCTTATATAAATCAACCAACTCTTTGGCTACTGCACTTATATTATATTTCTCTGCTATAAGCTTTTCTGC
>DUQY01000230.1 GCA_012837565.1 Bacteroidales bacterium
GCTATGCAGGTTGAAGAGAACTTAAAGACTGCATCTTCTGTTTTCTATATGGGAAAAGAGTATGAAAATATACTTAATTTCAGAACCTCTGATCCAACAACGGAAAGGGTTAACCGTCTTGTGGACTATCAAAATCACTATTATTCTTATGTCTATACTGGTTGTATTCTCCACCAAACAAAGAAACAATGGGATAGAGCCAAATATGATATTTCCAATCGTCCAGAAATTCTTTTCACTTTGTTTAATGTAGGTTTCCTTCAATCCAATCCTGGTCCTAATCCAGAATGTGGAGGCTCTCATATAACTGTGGGAGATAAAGTATATACTTTTGGTGCAATTGGTTTTGACTTCTACTATTCAGGGGAGCTGGCTAAGGAGTTTCCTTATTGGGAGAGGAGATTTAAGTCTTAATAAAAGATATTTCATTATTTCTTCTTATTAATTTGTTTTTCTATGTTTTCTATTGTATATTTGTAAGGTTAAGATTTTGATTCTTATCTAAGTGTATTATTTAATTTAAAACCGAAAGTTATGAGAAAGAATTTTGTTTGGGTATTATTAATTACCCTTTTTACTACGTCTATTTCCTTTACTTCTTGCTCAAAAAAAGAAAGTAAAGAGATTATAGATGATAACGCAACTATATCCGTTAAGGGGGTTAAGGTTGCTTCGCTTAGTGATGATGGTAACATTGTCCTTGATTATTCAGAAGCAACAGTAATACAAAGGTTCAATGATAAAAATCCAGGCTTTTGTTTGGAGAAGATCCAGGTAGATGATAATGATAAAACGTCTATTGACTCTGATGTTACGTTATCTCTTTTTGCTTACGATTCTGTGAAAAATGAGCACCTAACTTTTGGTGTATATAACGTTGTGAAAGTATTAGATGAGAGTAAGAATCTTACTTATATTCTTCATAAAGATGATATACTTGATTTGTTTGAAGACTAAGATGTTTTTATGATAAATCTCATATTATAAATAGGGAATAAGAAAATGGTTTATTGTAATCATTTTCTTATTTTTTTGTGAACCTACTATGTTAATGATTAGAATAAATTTGTGATTTGTTTTTTTTATCGTATTTTTGTTTCTCTTTTATATTAAATACGAATAAACCAATAACTAAGTGGCTAAAAATATAGATGGGGTTACCCCATTAATGAAGCAGTACAATGCAATGAAAATGAAGTTTCCTGATGCGATTTTGCTTTTTCGTGTTGGTGATTTCTATGAAACTTTTGGTCAAGATGCAATTGAGACTGCAAAAATACTAGGAATAACTCTAACTAAAAGGGCTAACGGCGTCCAAAAGGATTTGGAGCTTGCAGGTTTTCCCTATCATTCAATAGATACTTACCTTCCAAAACTTATTAGGGCAGGTAAGAGATGTGCTATTTGTGAACAACTTGAAGACCCTAAGCTTGCAAAAGGTATTGTTAAGAGGGGGATAACCGAAGTTGTTACTCCATCTCTTTCCTATAACGATAAGACCTCCGACCACTCTCAAAACAATTTTCTTTCAGCCATCCACTACGAAAAAGACCTTATGGGTATAGCTTTTTTGGATATAGGCACTGGGGAGTTCTATGTTTCGCAAGGAGATAGCCAAGAAATGGAAAAGCTAATCCAATCTTTGGCTCCAAAGGAAGTAATTGTTCAGAAGCAAAGGCTAAGGGAGTTTCAAGAGCGATTTAAGAAAGACTTTTATACAAATACGTTTGACGACTGGGCTTTTAGTTCTGATTTTGCAAATGATATACTTCAAAAACACTTCGATGTTAATTCATTGAAGGGATTTGGTATTGAGGACTATCCACTTGGCATTATTGCTGCAGGGGCTTGTCTTCACTACTTAAATGAAACGGAACATAAGTCAGTTTCACATATACAAAGGATATCGAGGCTAAATAATAGTCATTATGTATGGCTTGATAAGTTCACTATATTAAATTTAGAACTTGTTTTCTCACCACATCAACATGGTTCGACCCTTATTTCAGTACTTAATAGGACTAAATCGAATATGGGATCAAGGCATTTGCAACGTTGGATGCTACTCCCTTTAATTGATAGAGTTGAGATAGAGAAAAGACAAGATATAGTAAGTTATTTTGTTAACCACGAAGAGATTGCTAATAGTTTTTCAGAAAGTATTAAGAGAATAGGCGACTTAGAAAGGATGACTGCTAAGGCTGCTTATGGAAGGATTATGCCTAATGAATTAGTACACCTTAAGAACGTTTTAAAAGAAATTGATATAGTAAAAACAACGTCTAAGGGCATAAAGGAACTTGTTAAGTCTGAGGATTTAGATATTTGCCAAGACCTAATAGATAATATAGAAAAGACTCTTTCCGATGATGCTAAAAATGCAGTTGCTAAGGGAGGAGTTATTGAAAAGGGATTTGATAAAGAGCTTGATCAGTTAAGAGAGCTTTCTTATCATGGTAAAGAGTACCTTCAGAAATTGCAGCAGAGAGAGACCTTAAAAACAGGAATTACATCTCTTAAGATAGGCTTTAATAATGTATTTGGTTATTATCTTGAAGTTACAAACTCACATAAGGACAAGGTGCCAGGGGAGTGGATAAGGAAGCAAACCCTAACTAATGCAGAAAGATATATTACAGAGGAACTAAAAGAATATGAGACAAAGATTCTTGGAGCAGAGTCAAAGATATTAGAAATAGAAACAAGGATATATAATAATTTGCTAACAGAGGTCTTACCCTATGTTAGTGCTTTGCAAAAGAACTCATCAATAATATCAGAGTTTGATTGCCTGCTATCCTTTTCTGAAATAGCAATAGAGAATAACTATGTGCGTCCAACAATTAATGATGGCTTTTCAATAAAGATTGTTGAAGGAAGGCATCCTGTTATAGAGAAAATGCTACCTAAGGGAGAGCCTTATATATCCAATGATTTGTTTTTGGATAAAGAAACGCAGCAGATAGGAATAATCACAGGGCCTAATATGTCTGGTAAGAGTGCGTATCTGAGGCAAAATGCTCTAATAGTATTAATGGCTCAGATTGGTAGTTTCGTGCCTGCAAAGAGTGCAGATATAGGAATAGTGGATAAGATATTCACAAGGGTAGGGGCATCTGACAATATTTCATCAGGAGAAAGTACATTTATGGTTGAAATGAACGAAACCGCCAGCATATTAAATAACCTATCAGATCGCTCGCTTGTTCTCTTAGATGAAATTGGTAGAGGAACCAGCACTTATGACGGAGTGTCGATTGCTTGGTCAATTGCATCTTATATTCACGATAACCCAAAATATAGGGCTAAGGTTTTGTTTGCAACCCACTACCATGAACTAATTGATATGGAGGAAACCTATTCAAGAATTAAGAATCTCCATGTTACAGTTAAAGAAATAGGGAAACAAATCATATTTCTAAGAAAGATAGCAAGGGGAGGAAGCTCTCAAAGTTTCGGTATCCACGTTGCAAGACTTGCAGGAATGCCTAAGAAAGTACTTGATGAGGCGGAGCAGATGCTTGAGATGTTGGAAAAGAGACAGAAGCCAAATAAACCAAAGCCAACATCTAAATCTAAACAAAAACAAGAAGATCCATTCCAATTGAGTTTTATTCAACTTGACGACCCATTACTTTTAGAAATCAAGGAAGACATCTTAAGTACGGATATTGACAACCTTACGCCAATGGAAGCCCTCATGAAGTTAAATAATATAAAGAAACTGATAGAAAAAGTGTAGAATAATTTGGTAGAAACAAAATAATTAGTAATTTTGCACCTCTAAATCAAGCGAAAGTAGCTCAGTTGGTAGAGCACAACCTTGCCAAGGTTGGGGTCGCGAGTTCGAGTCTCGTCTTTCGCTCAAAAGAAAGTCGCTCTGATGGTGGAATTGGTAGACACGCAGGACTTAAAATCCTGTGAGCATTGCGCTCGTGCGGGTTCAAGTCCCGCTCGGAGTACTTCAAAACCCTCGAAACATTAATTTGTTAGAGGGTTTTTCTTTTTACTACATATTAAGATAGAAGACCAGATTGGCGAAGTAGCTATCTTTTTGAGGAACATAGCCCACTTGCATACCAACATTTAATGGGTACTCTATTCTGAAAACATTGAAATCCATTTGCAGGTAAGTTCCAAAGCTACTTAAATACTTGCTATCGAAATAACCAAAGTCGAAGAAACCTCTTGCGGTGAACCTTTGAATATATAGAAGCTTGCCAACTGCAAGGTCTGGATAGGCTAGGGGAAGGTGGTAATTGAATTTTGCACCATAGAAACTTGCTGGATATTCTCCATAAACTCCCCTTGTAAGAAAGACTTCATTAGGAAAATAATAGACCGTAGGAGTGTTTTGTTGGTAATCAATATTTATTTCAAAGCTATGATTCCTAAACAAACTTGGTAAATATGTTGTAGAGCTAATAGTAAATATATTAGCATTCTCTGAGCTTAGAGATCGTTGAAAGTTTAATCCAAATGTTTGCCCAAGTTGAGGGCTAAGGTCGTTCACTGCCATTGATTTTATTGTTCCTGTGCGAAATCCAACTCCTAATGTGTGGAAGTTTCTTAAATTGCTATGGTAATCACTTTTTGGATTAATATCTCTATAAGAATAACGAAATATGGTATTGAAGTAATTATTATAATTATTCCTACTCCAAGCATAAGGCAAGACTGTATTTATAGAAGAGTTATATTCATTCCAGATTGAAGATGACAAATTTCTTTGGCTATAATTTAGCTTTAAATTAATAATCGGATACCAGCCTTTATAAGTATAATCAATAAATAATTCACCTCTTTGCTCTGCCACCAAATACCTATAACCTGTGGAGAAAAGAGAAGTGCCCATAATGTTTTGAGAGAATAAAGAGAGTCCAAAATCAATATCTTGGCTTTCGGCATTAATATATAATGGCGCCCAGGAATGGAAATTGAATAGGTTTTTGAACTTGCTGTATTTCTTGCTTGGGAAAACGGTATCATATATCTTGTCTTGTGTAAACAAATAATCCTCTTGGTCGGTTATAAGTTTTGCTAATGGGAAGAGAGGTGCTTCTTTGTTTTTTCTAATAGATTTCCTTTCAATGATAGGCTCAATATAAATCTTATTGCCATCAGCTGTATAGTGGCTAATTATTAGGCTGTCGCCATGAAACGAAAAATCCTTAACTCCAAATCTGCTTTCTGTGTTTTGAGTAATATAATCGGAACTTTCATAAGGGTTAAAAGAATAAACTTGGTAGGTATTATTATAATCTCCAATAAAATAAAGTCTTCCATTATAGAACTTAGTCTTTAAGATGTTATTAAAACTAAAAGTACTAATGTCTGTATAGGACTTGTCATATATATTATATTTTCCTATTGACTTCCCATCAAGGTTAAACTTAATTAGAAAAATCTCATCTGCCTTATCTGACCATGTAGGATAGGAAAACTTATCATAAGACTTACAATGTTCAAACCTTGAAATAATATCTCCTGTTGTTTTATCAATAATAACCAAACGTTGATCATTGATAGAGTCCTCTTCAATTGCTGCAATAATATTTTCATTATTGGGGTTATAAGAAGGGGTGTAAAGCCTTTTCTTTTTTGTTATTCTCTTATAATTATCTTTTTCAATATCATATTCAATAATATCAGCATAGTTTTCATGCTCCCATCTTGGGTGAAGCTTATACTCTGACCAAAGTAATTTATTATTAGTCTTATCCATATAGGCGTTTAATATCCTACCTGGATTAGATAATTTTCTTTCATTATTATTTACAATACTTACTAGCTGTGGAGCTTCAAAGGAAGATGTTTTTAGGCTTGTTATTGTCGAATCGTTTAGCCTTTGAGGTGATAGGTAATTGGAGTAGAACTTATCTTTTCTGCCTAATGTGTTTGAGGTATTATCTTTGGTTCTTTCATAATAAGCTTTGTCCTCTAATGTCCACTGGGTTTTCAGGCTGTCTATCATTTCAAGGTAAAGGTCTTCGAGGTCTATCTTTAGGTTTCTTTTCTCCGACTTGCCAAAGAATTGAAATTTCCAGAAGTTTCTGCCAACGTTCTCTAACATATCAGCCCAAATATACTTATCGTATTTCTGTCTTCCAAAAGCTGTTAAGTTATATCCGAAAACATAGGTATTAGGAACATAGTCTTTCTTTGAGCCAAGTAATGCCTTGTCGAAAGAATAAACTCCTTTATCCAAGACTTGAGCTTTGAATAACATATTGAAGTCAGGCGTCTTACCTCTTCCTGTTGGTGTTAGGGCTGTTTCTGCCACTACTGCATCACCTTCCATAAACCAAGTAGGAATATAAAGTCCTAAGATTAAGCCATAGACATGTTCTCCAAGTATGTTTACAAGTGCTTTAGACACACCCTTATGTAGGGCATAAACCTGAACAGAATGTCTCCACTCGTGAATTGCAAGTTGCAGCATCCAAGGATAGGCGTAGGTGTCGGGATGGGTGGTTGTCCAAAGCTCATTTCTCTTTGGAGCCCAAGTTGACAAACCGTTTGCGTATGATGTATTGGTATGAAGAACAAAAGGAACGTTTGGAGGAATGGTTTTAAGTGTTTTGCCAACAAAGCCATATATTGTATCTAAGGCAGAGGCAAACTCTTGAGCCTTTTGTTCGTAGAAGTCAGGGTAGATAATACCAAACTTCTTTGTCTTAATTTGTCTCCATTTGATGTTTCCATTATCTATGCCTGAGTTATAATATTGTGAATAGGATTTACTAGGCAAGTATAGTGAAAAAAGAAAAAAGAAAACCAATGAAAAAGCTAAAATACGTTTGTATTTTTTACTCTTTGTCTGGTTTTCTTTTCCCTTATTAATCTGCATTAATTAATTATTTTGCTGGAACATTCTTAAGTGTAACAAGCAAATAATCCCAGAACTTCTGAACAGATGCAATTTCTACTCTCTCGTCTGGTGAGTGTGGGCTCATAATGGTTGGTCCAAATGAAATCATATCCCAATTAGGATAAACACCACCTAAAAGACCACATTCTAGTCCTGCGTGTATTGCCATTATCTTAGGAGTTTTTCCATATAAGCTATTATATGTAGTTTGCATAGTCTTTAAGATTGGAGAGTCCATATTAGGTTTCCAACCAGGGTATGCTCCTTCAAATGTCCTCTTAGCTCCTGCAAGTTCAAAAACAGCACTCATCATTTCTGCTAAGTCCATCTTTGCACTATCAACAGAGCTTCTTAACAAGCAACTAACGTTAATTGATTTATCATCAGTCTTAACAATAGCTAAGTTTGTTGAGGTCTCTGTTAAGCCCTCCATCGAATCACTCATTCTAATAACTCCATTAGGACAAGCATAAACTCCAAGAATCAATCTCTTTTGAGTATCAAGGTCAATAACATTTGCTTCTAATGCAGTTGGGTTAAAATGTATTTCAAAATTAGGTTCAACAAGTGAATATTCATTTTTAATATCTTTGCTCATTTGTTCAACTAATTTCTTAGCCTCAGAAACCTTATCAGTAGGAATAGCAATGGTAGAGAAAGCCTCACGAGGAATAGCATTTCTTAAGCTTCCACCATTAATACTAGATATTCTTAGTCCTAATGTTTCAAGAGCCTTAAATATTCTAAATAATACCTTATTAGCATTGGCTCTTCCAAGTATAATATCCATACCACTATGACCACCTTTTAAGCCTTTAATATCTAAAGCAAAGCCAGATAATCCAAGAGGTGTAGTTTCTTTCTTATAATCAAAAGCAAAGCTGCCGTCAATTCCACCAGCACATCCAACATAAAGTTCGCCCTCTGTTTCAGAGTCTAAGTTTAACAGTATATCTCCCTTAAGTACACCAGCCTCAAGACCAAAAGCCCCAGTCATACCAGTCTCTTCGTCAATAGTCAAAAGAGCCTCTATTGGTCCATGAACTAGAGAATTATCTTCTAAAACAGCTAGAATAGCAGCAACGCCCATACCATTATCAGCACCAAGAGTTGTACCCTTAGCTCTAACCCACTCACCGTCAATCCAAGGAAGAATAGGGTCTTTTTCAAAATCATGTTTAGTGTCTGCGTTCTTTTGAGGAACCATATCTATGTGAGCTTGAAGAACAATACCTTTTTTGTCTTCCATTCCCTTAGTTGCAGGCTTTGAAATGATAACATTACCAATCTTATCAATTA
>DUQY01000301.1 GCA_012837565.1 Bacteroidales bacterium
ACATAGTCGCTCTATCAAAATTTAACAACGCACCTAACAACGCACTTGACAAAGCATTGATAAAGCACACGTCAAAGCAAAGTGAAAGCACACGACAAAGCATTGATAGTATAGATAAACAAAGAACAAAGAACAAAGAACAAAGAACAAGTAACCAAACTTCAAAAATTACAGCTGAATCAATCTCTTCAAAATTTGAAATAAATAAAGATTGGGCACAAGTAGTATTTGACTGGTTGGAATACAAAAAAGAAAGGAGAGAAACTTACAAATCGGATAGAAGCGTAAAATCATTCATAACGAAGTTGCGAAATTTATCAGGAGATGATCCTGCGGTAGCAAGAGAAATTGTAGAACAATCCTTTGCGAATAATTACGCAGGAGTATTTGAACTTAAAAAACAAACAGCAAATGGAAAAGATAGGCGAGATAGCGAAACAGCAATTAGAGAGCAGCAAATCATGCAACTTGCCCGAGAAGCAGGTATGGCTTGATAAGCGAAAAGATGAGATAATAGCAATACATGGCGATGCTAAAGAATTTGCGCTAAGATTTAACCCTGATATTCAAGTGTCATGTGCTTTAAATTTGGAAAAGTCGCTAACAGGCAACGCTCCAACATTGCGCCAGTTGGAATACGCATACGGTGTTAAGAGCATTAGGGCATGGTTTTCTATTCAGCTTGAAAACTTAAACAAGTTTGTAGGGGTGGCAAATAAAATGACTGTAGAGCAAATGCAGATGCTTGCAGATATATTCATAGTCAAAGTACCCTACTTGAAAGCAAGTGAGATACTGCTATTTTTTCACAAGTTTAAAAGTGGCGATTTAGGCGAATTGTACGGGAGTGTAGATCCTCTTAAACTTTCCACTTCACTAAATGAGTTTTTAAAGTGGCGATCCTTTGAACTTGACAAAGTGTATCAGAGACAAAGAGAGGAAAAAAGAAGGATTGATATTGAGAATAGCAAAATAAATGGGATAACGAGAGAAGAATATGAAGAGAAGAAAGCCAAGGCAAACAATCATGACAACAACTGAAGAAATACAGAAACTTGAAAAAAGAAAAGAGATGGCTGTTTTTCAACGAAAAATAACAACACAAATATGGACTGTCATTGAATATGACCAAGAAATAGGTGCAATAGATAGAAGACTGGAGCAACTCCGATACAGGTTAAAGTCTGAGCAAAAGTCTTCTTTAAATGCCCTATAACGAGCTTGCGGTATGCGGTTCGTTGCCGACTTAATTAAAATCTACAAAATTTCAAATATATGATACAGCAACCAAATAAAGACAGAACTACAACACCCCCGCAAGGCAATGCCGTATTACCGCTTGTTAGCGGTTCGGCTATTATTGCAGACTTTATGGGCGTGAAGGAAAAGGAATTGACAATTGAGAGTTATGGCAAACCTACCCCAGTTTGGTATAGTGGTTATTTAGGATACAGAACGCCAGCCTATAGTGTTCCAGGTAAATCACTTAACCATTTATTGAATAAAAATAAGTTCTTGCATTCGTGGGATTGGTTACTTCCTGTTTACC
>DUQY01000231.1 GCA_012837565.1 Bacteroidales bacterium
CAATATTCTAAGGATTCTATAATAACATGCTTATATACAGGACGTGTAAAAACATCTACCCAGTCAACAACTGTTGATGTTATAAAATACATTTCCTTTGTAACTCTGTTTTGTATTTGCATAGCTTATTGTATATCTTACGGATTACAAATCCTTATAATAACATAGTGCGGGATTGCAAATCCCGCACGACAAAAAATCCCGCACGACAAAAATGGCAAGTAAACTAAGTGTTGGGTTTCGTTGCCGTGGTCATCGGTGATATAGGATGCACTGCCTAAGTGGTCGCTGTGGTAGTAGAAGATTGGCTCGCCTTGTGCTTTATGATTATGGTATAAGTCTTCCATTATATTAATTCTTAAATGACAAGGCAAAACTAATATTTATTTTTCTAATTTCCAAATATTTTCCATTGATTTGCATTGTTTTATCTTACAAATTATTTATCGGGTTACCGCTTGCACACTAAGAAATCCTTATATGTAATACAGTGCGGGTGTATTTATCAACTTGTTGCTTTGGTTGGAAAGAAAGCTTGAAAGGGGAATGAAATATATTTATTGCTACAAAGGTGTCATCCCTACGGGATTTTGTTGAGGGTAATATTATATTTAATAAATATTTGTAGCTCCGTAGGTGCGACACCTTTGTAGGGAAGTGAATATGTAGGGGAAAACCATCTATTTCTCGTGCGAAAATATAAATACTGTGCGATGGGAAAAAGAGGGGACATTTATAAAAAAAGGTGGGATATAAATATAAAAAGGTGGGACATAAATTTGAAAAGAAGGGGTCTTTAGGAAACGCCGTTTTAATTTCTTGAAACAGCGTTTCATTTTTTTAAAACAGCGTTTCAGTAAATTGTTATAGCGTTTTAATTTTGTGGGGTTTTTGGTTATGTTTTCGGCTTGTTTTCAGAGCCAACGTTTCCTCCGCTATATGGAATTACAAATCATAATTGGCTGGAGTATATGGCTTTTCACCAAGATATGATTTTTATATTAGATAGGAGAAATACTTATAGGTCATATCGTCTTTGGGAACCTCTTCGGCGTTCAATCTTTGAATATCTGATTCCATTATCTTGTCTCTATATTTTGTACCTTTATAAATAACAGTTTAGAGATATACCCTCAACTTCGCCAGAAGCAACTATATTGATTGTGGCAGATTCTACCGAAGACATTAGCTGAGCATCAAAACCTATACTTGCAAGTCTTTCATTAAAATTTACTTTCAAAGTATGGCAGGGCTTTTTGCAAGTCTTCGTCAAGTTGTAGGAAGATTGAATAATAGTATTTGTCTTCAAAGAGTGATTGAGCTATATAGGCTTTCATTAGAAGTAGGATTTCTTTCTTGTCGTTACCTATTTGAAGATTGTTTGACACTCCATTCTTTGCTGCATACTGTTTCATCTCATTAAATAGTCCTTCACTTACATTAAAGTCTTTAATAAAAGCTTCGCCATTATTATATTGCTTGAAGTTGTTCCTATGTTTGTCTATGTAATCGAAACAGAACTTATATAGTAAGCCTTTCTTAAGTAGTTCGGAATAGTATTCGGATTTTTTGTAATTATAGTATGGTAGTTCAATATCTGGTTCTATTCCTCCTCCACCATAAACTATTCGGCCTTTCTTGGTTGTGAATTTAAGACTATCTGGATGTGCAATTGTGTCTTTGTCACCCTTACTCATGTTTGCATATCTTTGTATAAAGTCTTCAAAGTATTGGTCTGGGTCGCCACTTACGTAATGCCTTTGTATGCTTCTGCCTGATGGGGTATAGTATCGGGAAACTGTTATTCTAACTGCTGAACCATCGGGTAATACTTTCTGTTCTTGAACTAAGCCTTTCCCAAATGTCCTCCTACCTATTACCATTGCTCTATCGTTGTCTTGTACCGCTCCACTCACAATTTCGGATGCTGAGGCTGAAAGTTCATCTATTAGTATAATTAGCTTACCTTGTTCAAAAAGCCCTCCACTTGTTGCAACCATATCATAACGATCTCTTTTTCTACCTTTGGTATATACAACTAAATCATTAGCTGGAAGGAACTGGTCGGCTACCCTATAAGCTTGTTCTAAGTATCCTCCACCATTGCCTCTAAGGTCAAAAACAAGTTGTTTCATTCCTTTACTCTTTAATTTAGAAAGGGCATCAATTACTTCTTGATCTGTTGTTTGAGAAAACTGACTTAGTCTTATATATCCTGTCTTTGCATCAAGCATTCCTGAATAATCAACACTAAAGGTCGGTATCTCATCTCTCTTAACAATGAATGGAATTAGCCTTCCAACGCCTTCTCTCTTTACTCCAAGCTTTACATCCGTACCTTTCTTGCCTTTAAGAATTCGCATCACATCTGCATTCTCTATTTTCTTCCCTGCCCAATTGGTATCATTTACAGTAACTATTCTATCTCCTGCCATAACGCCAGCCTTAATTGATGGTCCGCCCTTAACTGGTTGAATCACTACTATTGTATCTTCAATTATTCTAAACTGAACTCCTATGCCATCAAAGCCTCCTTGAAGGGATTCTTGCTCTGCCTTAAATTGCTGAGCAGTTAAATAGGTTGTGTGCGGGTCAAGTTGTTGTAGGAATGAAGAAATAAATGTATCTGAAATTGAATCCATATCAACCTCATCGACATATTCTTTATCAATAAGGTTAATGATATAGGCAAATTTACTTGCAAGTTCAGTCTTAGTGGAAGAAAGAAAGTTTTTGTTAGTACCTTCTTTCGGCAATATATAATAACCTAATACTATTCCTAATATTAAAGAGATTGCAACTATAAGTGGTGTCCTTGCCTTATTATTCATTTTCCGTGATTTGTTTTCTACTTTTCTACTTCTTCTTGAGTATTATTGTCTGCTGTTTTCTCTGGTTTCATTTGAGGGAAGAAAAGAACATCTTGTATGGATGGGGTATTGGTCATAAACATTGTTAACCTATCTATGCCTATTCCCATTCCTGAGGTTGGTGGCATTCCATATTCAAGTGCTCTAACAAAGTCGTGGTCTATAAACATTGCCTCGTCATCTCCTCTTTCTTGTAGTTTAAGTTGTTGTTGGAAACGATCTAATTGGTCTATTGGGTCATTAAGTTCGGAGTATGCATTTGCAAGTTCTTTTCCGTTAACAAATAGCTCAAAGCGTTCGGTTAGGTCTTCACTTTGGCGATGCTGTTTTGTTAGTGGAGACATTTCTTTTGGATAATCATATATAAATGTTGGCTGAATATAATGATGTTCACATTTTTCTCCAAAAATCTCATCAATTAGTTTTCCTTTTCCCATTGTGGCATCTACCTCAATTCCCATTTCCTTACATGCATCAAACAAAGCCTTTTCATCCATTTTTGTTATGTCGTAGCCAGTGTATTCTAAAATAGCTTCGCTCATTCTAACTCTTTTGTATGGCCTTTTAAAGTCTACTTCCTTATCTCCAATTGTTATATTTGTTTTACCATTAATTGATATTGCAACTTTTTCAATCATTTCTTCAGTGAAATCCATCATCCAAAAATAATCCTTGAAGGCAACATAAATTTCCATACAAGTGAATTCAGGATTATGAGTTCTATCCATTCCTTCATTTCTGAAATTACGGGAAAATTCATAAACCCCATCAAAACCACCAACAATTAGGCGTTTTAGGTATAATTCATTTGCAATTCTAAGATAGAGTGGGATATCGAGTGCATTATGGTGCGTTGTAAATGGTCTTGCTGCTGCACCTCCTGGAATTGGTTGAAGAACCGGAGTTTCAACTTCAAGGTATCCTTTTTCATTAAAGAAATCACGCATAGTATTTATTATCTTTGTTCTTTTAATAAATACATCTCTAACCTCTGGATTAACAATTAGGTCTAAGTATCGTTGGCGGTATCTTTGTTCTGGGTTGGTGAAAGCATCGTATATCACTCCATCTTTTTCCTTTACAATAGGAAGTGGACGAATAGATTTTGAAAGAACGGTCAATTCTTTAACGTGAATTGAGGTCTCTCCCATTTGAGTTACAAAGACATAACCCTTAACTCCTATGATATCGCCTATGTCTAATAGCTTTTTGAAAACAGTATTATACATAGTTTTATCTTCCCCCTCACAAATCTCATCACGTTTTATATATAGCTGAATCTTGCCAATGCTATCTTGAATAACCACAAATGATGCTGCTCCCATAATTCTACGAGACATTATCCTACCTGCAATTGACACCTCTTGGAAAAGGGTATTGTCCTCTGGGTATTTCTCTAATATCTCTTTTGAGTGTGCATTAATTTCATAAAGTGGTGCTGGATATGGATTTATCCCTAACTCTCGCATTTGATCTGCTGCCTGACGACGTAATATTTCCTGTTCGCTAAGTTCTGTACTCATAGTATTTTCAAATTAAAAAAATCAAAGTGCAAATTTACGTGATTTATTAATTTATATCTAATTTTTGGTTGAAATTCTATTAATAAAGAAGTTCTTAGATATATATAAAAAGAAAAAGGACAGCATAAAGCCATCCTTTTCAAAACAATTATAATTAACCTTTGTTGCGGGGATAGGGATCGAACCTATGACCTTCGGGTTATGAGCCCGACGAGCTACCGCTGCTCCACCCCGCGTCCTCTTTGGTTTTGCAAAAGTACCACTTTATTTATAACTACCAAAGGAAATCAAGTAATTCTTTTGCTGTTAACCAATTTTTATTTTGAAATACTATCTAAAAGACTATATTTGATTGAATTAAGAATATCATTTATTTTAGTCTTTAAATGTCTCAATATCTCTTCTTTCTTTCTTTGTTGGTCTTCCTGCTCCCCTGTCTCTTTGTTCGAAGGCAAACTTTCTTGCTATCTCTATTCTCTCATATTCTTCCTTGGGGGTTAGATCTATCATATATTTTTCCACAAGCTTAGCCCCAACTCTTGAGCCAAGCAGCTCTTTAACCTCAACCGTTCTTTTTAGCTGGTCAATATTAACTTCATATACATCGCCTACATTAACATCCTTAGAGGCTTTTGCTATAATCCCCTTATGAGTTACCTTCCCTAAGCGACATGAGTCGGTTGCTAAGGCTCTGGTCTTATATAATCTTACTGACCAAAGCCATTTATCTAATCTTACTGCCATAAGACATTACATTTTTAACTCTCTCTAAAATAAATAATTACTGGAACTCCATTAAAGTCGTACAACTCACGCATTCTGTTTTCAACAAATCGTTTATATGGTTCCTTAACATATTGTGGTAGGTTGCAATAGAAAACAAATTGAGGGTAAGGAGTTTTAAGCTGAGTAATATATTTAACTTTTACTAGCTTTCCTTTATATGCAGGAGGTGGGTTTTGTTCTTTTACAATTGGTAGAAGGTCTTCGTTAAGTCTTGAAGTAGTTATTCTTCTTGTTCTATTTTCAAACACTTGCTTAGCTGTTTCAAGAACTTTAAAGATTCTTTGCTTATTGATTACTGAGGTGAAAATAATAGGCACATCATTAAATGGAGCTATCTTCCTTCTAATCTTCTCTTCAAATTCTTTTGAAGTATTGGTCTCCTTTTCAATTAAGTCCCATTTATTAACAACAACAACTACTCCCTTATGGTTTCTTTGAATCAGACTAAATAGGTTAAGATCTTGTGACTCTAAGCCCTCGGATGCATCTAACATAAGAATACATATATCACTTGCCTCAATTGACCTTATTGAACGCATAACTGAATAGAATTCTATATCCTCAGATACTTTTCCTTTTTTCCTTACTCCTGCTGTATCAACAATAACAAAATCAAAGCCAAAAAGGTTATAACGTGTGTTTAATGAGTCACGAGTTGTTCCTGAAACATCTGTTACTATATTTCTTTCCTGACCTATCAAAGCATTTATTAAAGAACTCTTCCCAACATTTGGTCTTCCTACTACTGTTATCTTTGGTAAGGCTAATTCAATATCTTCAGCCTCTTCTTCTTCTATCTCAAAGTCTTTAACAAGTTCATCAAGCATATCTCCTGTTCCTGAACCATTGATTGCAGATATACTATATATGTCCCCAAGACCTAAGGAATAGAATTCAGCATCATCGAATGCTCTTTTTGTATTATCTACTTTATTGGCAACAAGCATAACTTTCTTATCTGTTCTTCTTAGCAGTTGAGCAACGTCCTGATCCATTGGAGTAAGACCTTCTTTAACATCAACCAAAAAGATTATTGAATCGGCTTCTTCAATTGCTAAGATTACTTGTTTACGGATTTCTCCCTCAAACGCATCATCGCTTCCCATAATATAACCACCTGTGTCAATTACAGAAAACTCTTTCCCATTCCAATTACTTTTACCATAATGACGATCACGTGTTACCCCTGACGATTCATGAATTATGGCTTGTCTTGATTCTATTAAACGATTAAAAAGAGTTGATTTTCCAACATTGGGTCTTCCAACTATAGCTACTATTTTTCCCATATTATTATATTATTTATTATCTTCTTTATTCTCTAATTTGATTTTATTCTTATTCTCCTTTATTATCTTTTTCCACCTCCTATATGACGACTTGTTACCTCCTGTTCGGCTTATATGAAGAGGTGCTTCATCGTTTTCGTCTTCATCGTTTTCATCTTCATCATAGACTTTCCTATCATCTCTTTTATGACCCTCAGAAACAGCATGAGCTATGCTTGCATTAAGTTCAAATCCAATTATAAGAACAAATGAAATCAGGTAGAACCATAAAAAGAATATGATTAACGCCCCAATTGATCCATATAACGCATTATACCTAGAAAAATGTGTGATATAGAAGTTAAATCCATAAATTGAAAGAAGGAAAAGTATTGTTGCTAAGGTTGCCCCTGCCGAAAAGAACTTAAAATTGGATTTATCAGCTGGGGTGTAGTAGTATATTACAACGAACATCATATATACTAATGCAATTAACAATAGCCATTTTGCAGTTTGTAAAACAAAGACCATAAAACCTTCCTCTATTAATCCATTCCTTAGAAGGAAATTAAAGAAAGCTTGCGAGCCTATAACCAAAACAAAAGACAATAATACAACTAATCCTATTGCAAATACCAGACCTATACTTATTAGTCTATTCTTATACCATTTTCTTTTCTTAGATACATGTGTTGTTCTATTAAAAGAAATAATCATAGCATTTACACCATTAGAAGCAACATAGAGTGATGCTATAAAACCTATTGACATCAATCCTTGGTGCTTCTTTAAGAATATTCCATTTACTGTTTCTATTACCTTGTCTGCAATTGCATGTGGAACAAGAACCCCAATTAGATCTATTACTTGAATGTATAAGGAGTCAATTGGGATATAAGGAATAAGAGTAAAGAAGAATAGCAAAAGAGGAAAGGTTGCTAAGACGAAGTGATAGGCAAGTGCTGCTGCTCTTTGGTTAACAAAACCCTTAGCAAGACCATTAATAAAGAATGATAGTACATCGAAAATTGGTACTCCCTGAAAACCTGGCAGAACAATTAATCTCGACATATGTATAGTATTGCGTACATATCTCTTATACAAAAACTTCCTTATATATTTATCGCTCTTCTTAGACACTAATTTCTCCCTTTAATTTTTATTAAGAATGGTTTATAGTTTTGGTTTATTGGTCGGCAACCAAACTTAAGTCTAAGGATTTGATTTGATGAGTTAAACTTCCAACAGAAATATAGTCTACACCAGTTTTGGCAAAAGAAAGTATTGTGTCTTCATTTATCCCTCCAGAACTTTCTGTTTCATATTTCCCTCCAATAAGCTTAAGAGCCTCAAGGGTTAGCTTGGGTGTAAAATTATCTAACATTATCCTATCAACTTGTCCAACACTCATAACCTTTTGTAATTCCTCCATAGAACGCACCTCAATTTCAATCTTTAAATCCTTATTGATATCTCTAAGGTATTGACGACTTTTTCTTATAGCTTGCTCTATTCCTCCTGCAAAATCAATATGGTTATCCTTAAGCATAATCATATCGAAAAGACCTATCCTATGGTTATATCCTCCTCCAACTTTCACTGCATATTTCTCAAACAAACGCATCGAAGGGGTTGTTTTTCTGGTATCAAGTAGCTTAGCATTTGTTCCTTTTATTATCTCAACATATTGATTGGTTGTTGTGGCAATACCAGAAAGCCTTTGCATATAATTCAGTGCTGTTCTCTCGGCTGTCAGTATCCCTATTGCAGGACCCTCAACCCTAAACACAATATCTCCCCTACTTATCCTGTCTCCGTCTTGCATAAGTGGAGTGAAAACAATGGTATTATCTACCAAAGAATATACTCTTTTAGCTATTTCTATTCCACAAATTACACCATCTTGTTTGACAACAAGTTTAGCTTTATCTGTCGTAGTTTTCGATATGCAAGCCAAAGAAGAGTGGTCGCCATCTCTAACGTCCTCTTCTAAAGCTAGTTTAATATGATTCAATAAATATTGTTCTGGAATTATACTATACATTTTCTTATTGAGATTTTCTTTTATAATCTATTCAATTTGTGGACAAAGGTACGAAAATTAGTAGAATTACTTTTCTTATATCCCATTTTCTTGATAAAAAGGTGGTATAGACAAATGAAATAATTAACTTTGCATATCTCTTATATGCTTTTTTATATGCAATATAGGAGTATTCTTTTAGAGAAAATAAATAATATTAATAGAACTATGAATATAGAAATAATAAATATTGGAGACGAACTACTAATTGGTCAGGTTGTGAATACCAACGCTTCCTTTATGGCAAAAGAACTAAATAAGGCTGGCTTCAATGTGAATAGAGTAACCACCATTGCTGATGATGCACAAGAGATTGAAGAGTTGGTAGAGAAGGCATTGGAAAACTCCGACTCTGTAATAATTACAGGAGGACTAGGACCAACCAAAGATGATATTACAAAGCACACCTTAGCCAAATTTTTCAATTCCAAGATGATTGAGAACAAGGAAGTATTAGCCAATATTAAGAGGATATTCGACAATAGAGGTTTCGAGCTTACCCCAACAAATAGGCTTCAAGCCCTTGTTCCAGAAAAGTGTAGGGTTATTGAAAACTTAGTAGGCACAGCAGCTGGGATGTGTTTTGAGAAGGATAATAAGCTTGTCTTCTCCATGCCGGGCGTACCATTCGAAATGAAGGAAATGCTTATCAAACACGTTATCCCAATCCTCCTTTCACATTATAAGGCCGATGCTATCTTCCATAAAACTATTATAACACAGGGTATTGGCGAAAGCTTCCTATCAGATTTAATAGAAGACTTCGAACTAAGCTTGCCTAAACATATTAAACTTGCCTACCTTCCTTCTGCCAATATGCTAAGGCTACGTTTGTCTGCAAGAGGAAAAGATGAAGAGGTAACAAAGAAGGAGTTGGACACTGAAATAAAAAAGCTCCTACCTCTAATTAAGGATTATTTTATAGGATTTAACGAAGGAGACCTAAGCCTTGTACTTGGAGAAATGCTAAGTGAAAAAGGCAAAACAATATCTACTGCAGAGAGTTGTACAGGTGGTAATATTGCAAGGTCAATTACTATCAACCCAGGTGCATCCAATTATTTCAAAGGCTCAATTATTGCCTATTCAAATGAGATTAAAATCAAGTTATTGGGAGTTGAGGAAAAAGCAATTGAGGAATATGGAGCAGTTAGCAAAGAAGTAGCAACTCAAATGGCACTTGGAGCA
>DUQY01000300.1 GCA_012837565.1 Bacteroidales bacterium
ACTGGTAATAATAACTTTATAGCAATTAGACATAATACTGTTTTAAATAATTGGTATTATTGGATAGACGATGTTACTATTGACTATATACCTGCTTGTGCTAGACCATCTCAGTTAAATGCTTCAAATATCCAAGCATATAGTGCTGATATTTCATGGAATCCTGGAAACGTTGGAGATGCAGCATGGTGGCTATATTATAAGGAAGGAAATGAAACAGACTACGACTCTGTATATGTAAACACTCTTCCTCCATACACACTTCCAGGACTTGTTCCTTCTACAACATATAATTACTATCTAAGAACAGACTGTGGAGTTGAAGTATCGGAAGAATCAAGCATTGAATCATTTTCCACTCCTTGTGTTCCAATAACTACACTACCATGGACAGAGAGTTTTGAAGGAATTGCAGTTGCAGACGAAATGCCAGCATGTATGGCTTGGTCAGGAACCACTGGTAAGATTAAAACCTATTTAAGTGCTCAAACTTATAATCGTTCTGCACGTACAGGAACAAAATTCCTTACATATACATGGGGGTGTAATAACTATGTTTACACTCCAGGTTTTGAACTACAAGCAGGTATAAATTATGAATTCTCTTTCTGGTATAAAGCTGATGGAAACACAGGATTTGGACCATTGAAAGCTGAACTTATGTCAGACCAATTACCAACATCTGTTATATCACCAATTGGAACGCCAGTTCCTGCTAATATTCAAGATACAGCATATACACAATATCAAGGAACATTTGCACCTACTGCTGATGGAGTTTATTACATAGGCATACATCTTACAGGAACAGGAACTAGCCCATGGTATTTAACAATTGATGATTTATCACTAGAACAAGGAGGAACTCCTTGTCTACCTCCAACTAATATCACAGTAACACCATCTAATATTTCTGCTACCGTAACCTGGACTGCAGGCGGTGGAGAAGCATCATGGGAAGTAAGATTAGGAGAGACTGGTACACCAGAAACGGTTTCAAGTACTAACCATTCCCTATCAGGACTAACACCAAACACTACATATACTGTATATGTTAGAGGAAATTGTGGAGAATCGTATTCATCATGGATACCAACACAATTTACTACAACAACTGACCCAACACCTCCAATTGTTACAACAGCAGTTCCAACAACATTAATTACACAAACAACTGCAGTATTTAATGGGGAATATGTTGAGACCTCTTCACCTATCCTTACAAAGGGATTTGAATACAAAGAAGCTACTTCAAACGATTGGACAGAACAAGAAGTAATTGATGGAACAACACCATTTACTTTTACTGCAACAGGCCTAACATCAAGCACAGATTACCAAGCAAAAGCTTATGTAAATACAGCTACCGATGGAAGAGTTTATGGAAACACTATAAACTTCACAACCTTAGTTACAGTACCTCCAACAGTAACGACCGACTCTGTAAGAGTAATAACAGAAACCTCAGCAACTTTCTATGGAAAAATCATAGAAAACACAGAAGCTATTGAAGCAAGAGGATTTGAATACAAACTAATTACAGAAGATTGGGATGATGCGATTAATATATCTGCAACAGGAATTACAGAAATATTCGCAACTGCAACCACATTAACAAATGGAATGACTTACGAAGTAAGAGCTTACGGAAGAACTTTAAGCGGAAAGGCTTACGGACTTCCATTAACATTTGCACCTGGTTCATTGAATGGCGTTATTGGACAAGATATATCAATTATGATGTATCCTAACCCAGCAACAAGCCAAACAAACCTTGTGGTTAGTGGAATAAATGGTGAAACTAAGATTGTATTAAGTGA
>DUQY01000232.1 GCA_012837565.1 Bacteroidales bacterium
ATAACCATTTGGGTATTATATAATGTGTATAACAATCTGAGAGATACCTTTAAGATACTTCTTCAAGCTGTGCCTGGGGATGTGGATATTGAAAAGATGAAACAAGATATAGGAAAAATAGAAAACCTAATTTCAATCCACGATTTCCACATATGGAGCCAAGATGGTGAGTCTCATGTTATGACCTTGCATGCAGTTGCAGACAAAGACCAGCTTATTATTAAAGAAAAAATTAGAGAGATAGCCCAAACCTACGACGTGTCTCACGTAACCGTAGAGTTTGAGCCATCCAATACTGACTGCCAGTATGAAAACTGCAAAGACTAACGATTATTCTTAGAATTTATATTGAAGTCTTAGAGTGAATACATTATCCTTTATATCTTTATTATAGATAGGGTTTGTGTTTGTTTTTTCATTCTTGTTTATATCATAAAAAGCCATAAGTCGTAATGCAGAATTAATTTGCCATAGACCACCAAACCCAATAGTCGACATTGTTAAGTCTGCCTTATTGCTTATTTCGTCTCCTTGCATTTCTATGTTTGGGTCAAGATAAGAGTATTTAAGAACAAAGGTTAGGGGAGTTTTGTAAATATCTTGAAGGAAATAAACATAGCCTCCTGCAAAAGATCTTTGGTATGAGAAAGCAGCAGCTGATATATAAGAATTTGATTCAGGTGAAGCAAAGTCTCCTACAATTGATGGTTGTTTCCCAAATAAATATTCTCCTCTTAGGCTTGTTGAACCCATAATAGTCTTAATAGCAAACTGAGCATCGAAACTAAAATACTGCCTCTTATTCATTTGATTTCTAGTAACTTCTTCACTTGTCCAAACTCCATTTTTCACAGTGTAGAGAAGAGAATCTGCATTATTCACTTTGCCATTATATAATGAAGCACCTAATCCAAAACTTATTTTAGAAATAGATTTTTCATACTTTAAACGTGCCACAAAATCCATCTTGGAATTATCATCTACACGTATCCCATTTCCAGAAAACAAACCTAGGTCAAGTCTCAAACCATTAAGGAATGAGGTTTTAGGAGCTGTAATTCTTAATTGAGTTCCAAGGTCTTTCTCGTCTGGAATAAGTTTGTTTACTATTAAGGAATGCTCTGGAGATTCCCTTTTTGAAGATGAATAATTTATCTCATCACTAAAGCCAACGTAAATTACCCCAGTTTTTAGTGAGAACATATTTAAGTAAGGGTCATCAAGTTGAAGATAAGCCTCCTTAAACTTAACTCCTTTTTCAGAAAGATCTAGTCCAAATGCAACCTTCATAAATTTTTCGGAGTATTGGAACTTAATCCTACTCCTTCTTAAACCATAGCGAGTAAAGAAATCCGCATCTTTCCCGTCAATTACTTCGTTATATCTTCCACCATTGGCTCCCGTTCTTGTCTTTGCACCAATTTCTCCTATCTCTGCCTGAGCCTGGAAGTAACCTGAGACTTTAAACTTCTCAAGAGTTTTAATCCTCCAAGAACTTGAATCAATTCTTTGGTTTAATTCATTTGTTCGAAGTTCTAAATTAGATATTTTATCCTTTATTGGATCTCCTGTTTGAGCATTTGCTTGCATTGTCATAAAAGATAATGCGCCTAAAACTAATAATAATTTATTTGTCACATTGCTTTATGTATTGGTTTGATTTGACAAATATATAAATATATTGTTAAACAAGCATTAAATTAGCTTTTTAATTTACTAAAGCGCTGAATTAAACTGCTTACTTAAAGAGTTAAACCCTCCACTTAAAGAGTCCAAGTCGTAAGATGGGCAAGTTGTGAGATTGAAGCGAAGATTGGTTAGCTCTGCACTGCGTTTTGAATCTATAATTTAGGGATTAGATTATATGAATAAGGATATAAATCTTTCTTCATTAGGTATGACTTCGGAAAAACTTTTGTAATTTTACATCCTCATTTACTAAAGTTCTATTTATATGAAATTTGAAGAATATTTCAATCCGATTGATATTGATGCTTTGGGCTTAGTTGTAAATCATCACCAAAGACGCCTTAGCCAAACAATCCTTACTTACTGCACAGAGGAGAGTTTCCCTGCTTTAGAAAACATTGATATTGCCATTATTGGGGTTATGGAAGAAAGAAACGCCTTCAACAATAGCGGATGTTCTCTTGCTCCAAACCAAATCAGGAAATACTTATACAATCTCTTCCCTCACCCAAAAGAGGCTAGGATTGCTGATTGTGGCAACCTTATTATTGGAAGCCAGATTGAAGACACCTATACCGCACTTGCTGATGTTGTGGCAGAATTACTCCATCTGCGCATTATTCCTATCATTTTGGGAGGCTCACAAGACATAACCCTTGCAAATTATAGGGGATACGAAAATATAGGACAGATAATTAATGCCTTCACTATAGATAGTTCAATTGATATTTCTGCCGATAGTGAGGAGTTTAATTCGAAAGCATATATCACTTCAATGCTTTGTCGTGAACCAAACTATATGTTTAACTACACACATGTTGGTTACCAAGAATATTTTGTTGAAAGAGATGTACTGGGTCTAATGGACAAACTCTATTTTGAGTGTTATAGGGTGGGAGCTATTCAAGAAAACTTAGATAATGTTGAGCCACTTGTTAGGAATGCTGATATGATTTCGGTGGATGTGTCGGCTGTTCGTCAGAGTGATGCACCTGCAAATGGCAATCCATCACCTCATGGTCTTTATGGACAAGAACTTTGTAAACTTGTTCGTTATGCAGGTATGAGTGATAAATGTAGCTCTATAGGGTTTTATGAAATGAATCCTCTTTTTGACAATAATGGACAAACAGCCCATATGGTAGCTCATGCTATTTGGTATTTCATTGATGGATTCTTATGGCGAAAGAAAGATTTCCCATATAAAGAAAAAGAAAGCTATAAGAAATACTTTGTTTCAATTAACGATGATTCTCATACCATAGTTTTTTATAAGAGTAAGAAGAGTGAAAGGTGGTGGATGGAGGTTCCGTGTTCGAAAGACAAGATGATAAAATATGAAAGACATTATTTAATTCCGTGTTCTTACCAGGACTATCAGACAGCTCTAGATAATGAGATGCCAGATAGATGGTTGATGGCATATAATAAGATAATGATATGAGTAAGATTTTGGTTATTGACGATGAAAAGTCAATCCGTTTCTCCCTTAAAGATATAATAGAATACGAAGACCATATTGTTGAAGAGGCAGCTGACGGAATGGAGGCTCTCTCTTTGATTGAGAAAAATGATTACGATTTAATCTTTTGCGATATCAAGATGCCTAAGATGGATGGCGTGGAAGTATTGGAGAAAGCTCTTAAAATAAAAGATGTAAAGATATGTATGATTTCTGGTCATGGCACAATTTCAACCGCTGTTGAGTGTTTGAAAAAAGGAGCTATTGATTATATTGAAAAACCTATTGACTTAAATAGATTATTGAAGGTATTGACAGATAATCTTTCCAATTTGGAAAATGGTAAGCAAGAATTGAAATCAGAAAAACAAAAAACAAAAACTAGTAATACTAGCTCTCTTTCCAGCAAAACTTCAAATATGATTGGGCAAAGCACAAAGATGAAGGAGATGTATTCATTTATAGAAAAGGTTGGCATAACCGATGCAAGGATACTAATAACAGGAGCTAATGGGACAGGGAAAGAACTTGTTGCAAAGGCTATTCATAATATTAGTCAGAGGGCTAATAAAAGTTTTGTTGAGGTTAACTGTGCTGCAATTCCTTCTGAACTAATAGAAAGTGAGTTATTTGGTCACGAAAAAGGTGCTTTCACTTCGGCAATTAAGCAAAGGAAGGGAAATTTTGAACTAGCAGATGGAGGGAGTCTTTTTCTTGATGAAATAGGTGATATGAGCCTTTCTGCACAAGCAAAGGTTTTGAGAGCGCTTCAAGAAAACAAGATTACAAGAGTTGGAGGTGAAAAAGATATTTCGGTCAATGTTAGGGTTATTGCTGCAACAAATAAGGATTTAAAGCAGGAGATAGAAAGGGGGAACTTCAGAGAAGACCTTTATCATAGGCTTTCGGTAATTGTTATTAAGGTTCCAGACCTAAGAGAAAGGCTTGAAGATATCCCTCTGCTTGTGGATTATTTTCTAGAGACTTACTCCCAACAAATGAATACTACAAAGAAAAAAATAAATGCTAAGGCTATAAAAAAACTTCAATCTCTGCCTTGGACAGGTAATGTTAGGGAACTTAAGAATGTAACGGAGCGTCTTGCAATTCTTTGTGAAGGAGAGATAAATGAAAAAGATATTGAGAAATATGCAGGATAAGACGCTTTCAAAGTAAATAAAAATAAAGAATAATATTTAGATGATAGATTACGATAGATTTACCTTAGATAATGGACTAAGAGTTATTGTCCACAAAGATATAACAACACCCTTGGTTGCAATAAACCTCTTATATGCTGTTGGATCGAAGGATGAAAATGAAGAAAGGACAGGATTTGCCCACCTTTTCGAACACCTAATGTTTGGAGGGAGTAAACATTATCCTAATTTTGATGATATTGTTGAGGAAAGAGGAGGTGAGTTAAATGCTTTCACCTGCAACGATTACACCAATTACTATATAAGTCTTCCACTAAGCGAGTTAGAAATTGGTTTGAAGCTTGAGAGTGATAGGATGGCAAACCTTATTATGTCACAAAAGAGCTTGGATACTCAAAAGAATGTAGTTATAGAGGAATATAAGCAAAGGTATCTTAACCAGCCCTATGGCGATGTTTGGCTATTGCTTAGGGATCTTTCTTATACAGTGCATCCTTATAAGTGGAACACAATCGGAAAAGATATTTCACATATTGAGAATGCTAACTTAGATGATGTAAAAGCTTTTTATAATAAGTTCTATATGCCAAATAATGCAATCTTATGTATTGCGGGCAATGTGGAAACAGAAAACGTAAAGGCATTATGTGAAAAGTATTTTGGCAACATTGAAAGGGGAAAAGATATTCAGAGGAATAAAACAAAGGAACCAATTCAAAGAAATTCAAGAGAGCTAAGGGTTGAAAGAAATGTCCCTCAATCTGTTATTTTCATTGCCTATCCTATGAGCTCTCGTTTAGAAAAAGACTACCATGCTTTTGATTTGCTTTCCGATCTCCTTTCTAGTGGTCGTTCTTCTCGCCTCTATAACTCCTTAGTTAAGGAAAAACAAATCTTTACTGAGGTTAATGCTTTTATTACTGGCGATGCAGATAATGGATTATTTGTTCTAACAGGAAAATATAGGGATGAGGATAGTAAGCAAGAGGGTAGGGAGGCTCTTTTGGAAGAGTTAAGGAAAGTCACCTTTGAAGAAATTTCTGAATATGAGTTTCAAAAGGTTAAGAATAAGTATGAATCCACTGAAACCTTCTCTCAAATTAAGGCATTAGAAAGAGCAATGAATTTATGCTATTTCGAATTTCTAGGAGACATTGAACAAATAAATAAAGAGGTCGATTCCTATCAGTCATTAAGTATAGAGCATATTCAAAATATTGCAAAAGAAACGTTTGTTGAAGAAAAATCTAACACACTTTATTATGAAGCAAAAATCTAATAGCCTTATACCGATGATTTCTATCACGGTGCTTTTCTTTATGTGGGGTTTTATAACATCCCTTAACGATATTCTAATCCCATACTTCAAAATGGCTTATAGTTTATCTCATTTTGAAGCAAATATTGTTCAGTTAGCATTCTTTATAGCTTATTTCTTTGGTTCACTTGGCTTTTTCTTCTTAGCCAAAAAGGGACTAGACCCTATCCATAAATACGGTTATAAGAGGACTTTGGAGATAGGCTTATATGTTGCAGCTATTGCATGTTTTCTTTTCTCCTTTGCGGCAATCCTTAACTTAGGTTTTGGGTTCTTCCTTTCAGCTTTGTTTTTGTTAGGCATAGGACTCACTTTTCTTCAAGTTGCTGCCAACCCCTTTGTTGCTATGCTTGGAAATTCAGATACTGCTTCAAGCAGACTAAACCTATCGCAGGCTTTCAACTCATTAGGAACAACCTTAGGACCTGCTCTTGGAGGTTATTTTATCTTTACATTATTTATAGAGAATTCAGATGGTGTTTCGGCAGTTCAAACACCTTATATGATTTTAGGTCTTTTGCTTGGATTATTGGCAATTTTCATTAGAACATCTAAGATAGAAGAACCTGAAATCATACATAAAGCCAATGAATCAAAGGAATCAATATTCAAATATCCCTATGTTTGGCTTGGAGCTCTTGGAGTTTTCTTCTATGTTGGGGCAGAGGTTTCGATAGGAAGCAATTTAGTGTCTTATCTGACAGAGGTCTCAAAAGGCGTTATATCAGAAGATATTGCTAGTAGCTACTTGTCCTATTATTGGGGTGGTGCTATGATTGGTCGTTTCTTGGGTGCTGTTTCTCTTTCTAAAATAGAAACTCGTCTAAAGGTTATTTATATGTTCCTTTTGGCGGTTGTGAGTTTTGCTCTTATATTTACAGTAAACTATTCTCTTCACGACTTAACTCTAAGTCAGGTTTGGTATTTCTTAGTCTTTATGCTACTCAATTTCCTTTTCTTCTACCTTGGAAAATCAAAGCCTGCACGTTCACTTGCCATATTTGCAGTAGTGAATAGTGTTTTAATATTAGTAGGAATGAATGTTTTTGGCAATTTTGGTTACTGGTCTATATGGGCTCTTTTAGCAATTGGTCTTTTCAATTCCATTATGTGGTCAAACGTATTCACTCTTGCAATTGATAAATTAGGAGATAGGACAGCTGAGGCTTCATCCATACTTATTATGATGATTTTAGGAGGGGCTATTCTTCCACCTCTTCAAGGACTATTAGCTGATTTAACTACTATTGAGCTTTCATTTGTTATTCCTTTAATAGGTTATATATATCTTATCTTCTATGGTCTAAAAGGTTATTCTATTGGCAAGAAAGCGTAATTGAAATATAAAATTAGATGAAAGAAAATTTAATTATTAAGAAAGAAATATCAACTCCATTAGGTGATATGATTTGTTTTGCTTCCAATAAAGGGATAATTTTTTTAGAGTTTGTGGATAAGAAAAACTACAAAGAATATGATTTAAAGGGAGAAAGTATTGATAATAATATGAACTCAAAAGCATATAGTCTTATTAAGCAATTAGAAATTGAACTTGCGGAGTATTTCGAAGGTAAGAGAAAAGAATTTACTCTTCCTTTAATTCCAAATGGTACTGAGTTCCAAAAGAATGTTTGGCAAGAGCTATTGAAAATACCTTATGGAACAAAAATTTCATATAAGGAAGAGGCAAGAAGATTAAAGAATGAAAAGGCTTGTAGGGCTGTTGCTAATGCTAATGGGAAGAATAAAATTGCAATATTAATTCCTTGTCATAGGGTTATTGCAAGTGATGGTTCATTAGGTGGTTATTCAGGGGGATTGGAGAAAAAAGAATTTCTTTTAGCCTTAGAAAAAGGGTTGTAATATATTATTTTCACGTGTTTTAGCGTTATAGAATTAGGTCTTTGACAAAAACATATTATTATTTTCATTAATAAATGTAAGGTTTAGAGGGAATATATGTCTTAATCTATTATACGATATATAAAATATTCATTTAAACAAACACAAGAAACAATGAAAAAATTAATTTTGTTAGTATTTGCATTTGCAATGTTTTCTGTAGCTTCAGTTTCTGCTCAAACTCCTGTTAAAAAAGAAGTAAAGAAAGAATGTTGCGACTCTAAGACAGACAAGGCTCAAAAGAAAGATGCTGCTTGTTGTTCGTCAAAAGACGCTAAGCATGATGCTAAGGCTAAAGACCATGAATGTTGCCAAGATAAGGCTAAAAAAGATGGTAAAAAACATGATTGTTGTCAAGACAAAGCTGTAAAGCCAAAAGATGCAAAAACTGTAAAACAAGCTGTAAAGAAATAATAACTCTTAGTTATTAATAATTTTGCAAACTAATAAAGCAGGGTTTGAAATATAACTCTGCTTTATCTTTAATTATTTATGAACGATATAGAGATAGCTCAAGAAATAGCCTTAGGTAATCAAATAGTATTTGAAGACTTTTTCAACGAACATAAATTGAAGGTGATGAACTTATGCTATGGAATGACTCATAATAGAGATAATGCTGAGGATTTGGTTCAGGATATATTTTTAGAAATCTATTCTTCGGCAAAAACCTTTCAAGGCAAATCAAAACTCTCAACTTGGCTTTATAGGATTGCCTATAATAAGACAATCAACTATCTTAGAAAAGAAAAAATCAAGAACTTATTTGTAAATATTGATGATTCCAAGCACAGCCTCCAAACAGATAATAGGGCAGATATATCGCTTGAGGAGAAGGAAAAAATAGAGACCTTGCATAAGGTTATAGATAAATTACCGTCTAAACAAAAACAAGCAATAATCCTATTTGTCTATGACGAACTCCCTCA
>DUQY01000299.1 GCA_012837565.1 Bacteroidales bacterium
GTGCAGCAGTGGGTTATTGTTTACTTAACTGCTCATCGGTATAACCGCCACCGAGGGCTTTATACAGATTGATTTCGCTGACCAGTTGCGCAAACTGCGTAGTGATACGTTTTTGCTTGGCATCAAACAGCAAGCGCTGTGCATCCAGGACTGCCAGTTGATCGTCAATACCTTCACTGTAACGACGATCAGCTAACAAATAATAATCCACACTGGATTTCACCAGTTCATCACTGGCAGTCAGTTGCTGTTTATAGGTCGTGCGTTCGATTAGACCATCAGCCACTTCTTGGAAAGCGGTTTGAATGGTTTTCTCATAGCGTGCGACATGGATATCTTTCTGAATTTCGCTGTAATCCAAGTTGGCACGTAAACGACCAGCATTAAAAATCGGGATATTAATGCTTGGCATAAACAACCATGAACCACTACCGCCATCAAATAAGCCTGATAAATCAGGGCTTAAGCTACCCGCATTCGCGGTGAGGCTGATGCTCGGAAAAAAGGCCGCGCGTGCTGCACCAATGTTAGCGTTAGCTGCTTTAAGCTCATGCTCTGCACGCAGGATGTCAGGGCGACGTTGCAGCAAATGTGCTGGTAAGCCCACCGGTAAGTCAGCAAACTTAAAGTGACTTAAAGGTACGGCGCTAGCAATGTTAGCGCTTGGCTTGGCACCGAGCAGTAGATTCAGAGCGTTGCGGCTTTGTACGCTTTGACGCTCAAACTGCGCCAAGCTGACCTTGGCACCATTGACCGCAGTACGCGCTTGTTGCAGTTCAAGTGAGGTTGCAACGCCGGCATTATAACGGCGTTCAACCAAGTTTAAGCTGTCCTGGTAAGTTGCCAAAGTGTCGCGTACTAAAGCGAGTGTTTCTTGGTCAGCTTGCAGGCTGAGCCAAGCAGTCGCAACGCTGGAGATTAAGCTTAACTGGGTGCTGCGCTGCGCTTGTGCGCTGGCGAAGTAAGTTTCCAGTGCTTGATCGCGCAAGCTGCCTAAGCGGCCAAAAAAGTCCAGCTCCCACGCCGTAGTGCCTAAGTTGGCTGAGTATTGGCTATTGATGGTTGAGTCGCCAGTTGGGCTCATGCTGCCTGGAATACGTTGACGGTTTGCACCGCCACCTGCATCCACTGCTGGGAATAGCGCACTGCGCTGAATACGGTATTGCGCGCGGAAGGCGTCCACATTTAACGCGGCAATCCGCAAATCACGGTTGTTATCCAAAGCAGTACTGATTAAAGATTGCAGGACTGGGTCTTGGAAAAACTCACGCCAATTGGGCAGTGCGGCTAAGGTTTCTTGTGCATTCGCGCCCTGCCATTGCTCGGCAACGGGAGCGCTAGGTTGCTCATACTGGGGTGCCAGTGAGCAACCTGTTAAAGCAGCCACAAGGGCAGCGGCTAGAGCGGTATGTTTCATTGGCCCTTCTCCTGCTTGTCAGCCGCTGATTTAAACAACGAGCTGACCAATACGTAAAACAATGGCACAAAGAAAATAGCCAATGCCATCGCTGATAACATGCCGCCGATCACACCGGTACCAATGGCGTGCTTACTGCCTGCACCCGCACCGGTTGAGATTGGCAGCGGTGTCACACCCAGAATAAATGCCAATGAAGTCATAATAATCGGACGTAAACGAATACGACATGCTTCAACCGCTGCCGCCGCTATGCTCATGCCACCTTCGTGCAAGGATTTGGCAAACTCCACAATCAAAATGGCGTTACGTGCTGATAAAC